>NZ_JAAHGN010000222.1:0-8584 GCF_010672485.1 Moorena sp. SIO2C4
ATAATTCAATATTAAACAGGCCATTTCAAACTGACTATAGCGAAAGGTCATATGGATACATGACGTTTGTCATGGAAATTTATCCATAAGTTTCATAAGCTGTAGAAGCAGTCATAAGCATTAGGTATGTTGAGCACTCGCTCCACTAGAGTTTGTGAACCCAAACGGTGACAGACTTTGGGCAGGTCAGATTTCATGCGAGTTCCGCGTCCTGCCGCTAGAATTGCTACTGCAACCATAGATTAGCTTTTTGCTTCCATCTTTGCATCCCTATCATACTCACACTTGACCTCAGTTTGATGTCATAAATGGGCAGTTTTTTTTAAGATGCAGGAGAGAGAATTAATAATTCAGGAGAAGAATGATGAATCTATTGGGAGAATAAATATAATTATTACCGATAAAACTCTGATTAATTGCTAATTAGCTTAAAATTAACTTATTATAAGGTCAGCAGTCAGCAGTCAGCGGTCAGCGGTCAGCGGTCAGTGGTCAGTGGTCAGCAGACGTAACTCAGATTAAACAAATGGTTACCTGTTTTATTCAAAAGCACCTTAAGTAGCGTGCGGGTAGCGCTATAGCTGATAGCTGATAGCTAAAAGCTGATAACTGAAAGCTATTAGCTTTCAGCTAATAGCTGAAAGCTGAAAGCTGAAAGCTGATAGCTGATAGCTGATCTTAACTATCAACTCTCAACCAACGCTTTTTCCAATGAGAGGTTGGTTCAAGTAAAGAGTTTTGCTGCTCTAGGCGGCGTCGGTGTAAAATGCCTGAGGCTGAGTCTGATAAATTCGGGTCTCGGTAAGGCACAGCAGCACGAGTTTGCAAATGTTCTTGCTCTCGGATTGATAAGCTAGGTAAATTAGCTTCAGTAAAGCTAGCTATAGTACCGGGTTGTCGATTTCCTACTTCAATGGTAGATCCAATCGTAAACCCAGCTGTGATCAGGGCAATTCTAACTGCTGCGGCACAAGAGTAGGTGGCTAGTCTACCGGTGTCTGAGCAACATTGGGCTAAGTGTTGAATAAATTCTAGGGTCCATAATTGAGGACAGTTAGGTGGGGAAAAGGGGTCAAGAAAGATAGCATCGGCTTGGAAGTTACCTTGTTGCACCTGTTGGATAGTCTCTCTGGCATCACCGAGATATAGTTGAGCTTGGAATTGCTCGGTTTCAACCAGTCCAGTAGTTGCCAGAGCCTCTAATAGTTGGGGGATAGGATCACGAAAGTGATTCAGCCAACCCTGAGCGATCGCAGCTTGTGGTACGGTAGAGTCTAATTCTAGGGCAACCAGTTGGACATGGCAGTGGGGATTTTGTGTCCAAATTTCCCCTAGGGCAGCAGCGGTGTTGTAACCTAGACCATAACAGATATCCAACAACCGTAGCACTGGCTGTTGGGCTTTTTGGGCTAGTTGGCAAGGTTTGACAAACTTCACCTGGGCTTCTTCTATGGCACCTTGTCGGCTGTGATAGGATTCACCAATTTCTGAACAAAAAAAGGTAAATGAGCCATCAGCAGTCATTTCCGGTGTGAATACCTTGTTATCGGGCATTAGGGATTTTAAAGGTTGAAGGTTATGGGGTTGAAGGTTGTCTGTCAGAATGCAGAATGTAGAATGCAGAATGTAGAATTCCAAATTCATAAGCATTCAGCCGTCAGCCTTCAGCTGTCAGCCGTGAGCCACGCTACACGAACGGGAGAATTTAATAGTTCGAGATTAATGAGAATTGAAAGTCTGAGGAAAAGCCCATCTAAGCCTATGCGCCTAGCGCATAGGATGATGGCTGATAGCTGAATACTTACCCAAATTCTAAATTCTAAATTCTAAATTCTAAATTCTAAATTCTAAAATGTTGAAGGTTGAAGGTGATGGGGTTGTTCGCCTTTGGCGTTCCTGTCGGGTAGGTTATTTGCCCAACATCGAACATGTAACCTGCTAACTTTCAACGCTTCTAGTTGGTAGGCACTGCCCACCATCGGATTATTGAAACTCCCCGCTCTAAAGAGACGGGGAGTTTCAAAAGAATTGGCGTTGCTGAATTAAGGTATAATTTAAATAATTACACAGAGAAGGATCTGGAACATCCCAAAATTTAAGATAGTGAATTACCAGAATGTCGCCACATTTCCTCGGATTTGGAGTAGCAAAAACTTTTTCGCTTGATAGACTATTTGGGTCCTGATCTTAACTAAGCTGTTGTGCATTTTAAATGCACAACAGCTTATTACTTACGACTCAAACGCCGAGGTCTAAACTTCGGTAGTGGTAAACAAGTAGCTAAACCACTACATCTTTACCACTACCTAAACTTGTTACCTCGTCCAAACGTTATTCGCGTTTAATGTTCCTATCCCGGCCCACTGTATTTGATTTTGATTAATCAGAGTACCTATTTGACACTCCCCGCCCTGTAAGGACGGGGATTCTTGCTTCAACGAGGTGACTTGTTTAACCAGGCCGGAGCCAGGAAAAATAGAGGTCTCTTCTCCACAAGCGTATTTAGTCTATGACCTAGGTTTCGGTGTGCCCCACCGTACCTAATCTAGTTAACAAGTTCGATAAACTTTTTCTTGATCTTATGTTTTCGTAGATATCCAAATCGTTAGATTTGATTATGCAATAAGCTGAGCTCTTAGCTTATTTTTTACATCATCTACTTATTTTAAGACTATGTTTATCTATAACATTATTGGTTTTTATCTTAACACGATGCGATAAAACCGTCAAGTCTTAATTTAAAAAAAAGCCGTCCTATAAGGACGGGGCTTTAAACCCAAATTTTTTGGTAAACTCGATCATCTGGGAAGTTAACTCGTATTACATCTGGGTCACTACAGATCACAACACCACGCCCATTTGGACGAGTACCCATAGTGATAGTAACCTGCATATCCTCCACTGTAATCTCAGATTGACCCTCAGATTGACCCCATGTTCCTGCTATACTCATCATTTACCTCTTGCTGTAATTAATTTCAATCAACACATTGATCATAGAAAATCTAACCCTGGCTTGACATTACCCTTGAGGGTACCTTTGATGTTAAGAATTATTACTGACATTAATCGGCATTGCATAGTAGGATTGACTTGGGTTGATTATCTGGCGAGAAATGTGATGCTATTACTCCCGGGAACGCAACTCCTCAAATCAGACCCTGATTCAGCAACGCCTAAGAATTAATGGCAAAATCCTGTTTCTCCCTAAGCTGAGACTATCAAAATTCAATCGAACCAAACCCTAGTCTATGACAGATCCTTTTCAAACACCCCACAGCGGATATCACTGGGACGGTAAGAGCGGACGCTTTTTTGAAGGTTGGTACTATCGGGTGACTTTACCGAATTGTGGTCAGACCTTTGCGTTTATGTATTCCATTGAAGACCCCATTGGTGGTCAACCCTATAGTGGTGGTTCAGCCCAAATTCTAGGCCCTGATGATCAGTATCTGTGTCGTACCTTTCCCCATCCGGAAGAGTTTTGGGGGTCATCGGAATCCTTAGGTCTAGGACATTGGGGTAAAACTAAATTACAAATTACTCCTCAATACCTTAACCCCGATAAATTTGAGTATCAAATCAAGGAAGGATATCAGGCTACAGCTACCTTGAATCAAGGGTTTATTCGGGACCCAGCCAGCGGAGGCTATTGTGATTGGCGCTATGAAATTAAACCGATTTATGGCTGGGGAGATCTGGGAAAAGCCCAGCAATCAACCGCTGGCTGGCTTTCGTTTTTACAGATATTTGAACCAGGATGGCAAATCTTGATGGCCCACGGTTTAGCCACTGGCTGGATTGATTGGAATGGTAAGCTCTATGATTTTACCAATGTCCCGGCCTATGGGGAAAAAAATTGGGGTCGTGCTTTTCCTAAGAAGTGGTTTTGGCTCAATTGCAACAGTTTTACCGATCAACCAGACCTGGCTCTAACTGCTGGTGGTGGTAGACGGGAAGTAGTGGGGTTGGCAGAAGCAGCTGCTTTGATTGGCATTCACTACGAAGGTAAATTTTATGAATTCGTGCCCTGGAATTCAGAAGTAACCTGGCAGATCCAGCCTTGGGGAAATTGGCAGATGCAAGGGCGCAATGGTGAGTATGAAGTAGAGTTAACTGGTACAACCGATTTACCTGGTACACTTCTACGAGCTCCCACGGAAAAGGGATTAAATTTCATTTGCCGAGATACTATGCAAGGTCAGCTGAAGTTGGAACTTAAACAACGACGTGGGGATAACGTTGAACCGATTTTGATAGCTGAAAGTAAGTTATGTGGATTAGAAGTTGGTGGTGATTCTTGGGAGAAACCTTGGAATTCTTCGGCTAAATTGCCTTGGGTTTTGTGAGACTATCCTGCCTTGGGGAGGGGTGCATCTCATATTTGAAAATCTTGGGTAGGGTGCGTTAGGGGGAGCCCTCATTTTCTCCCTCGTAGCCATGGTTATGTTGCTGCCCGTAACGCACCACCGGGTCAAACAGCTTTTAGGAGATGCACCCCTTGGGGAGTGTGGGGCCCGGGCGCGGGGAGGGTGGGCATATGGGGAGATGGGGCAAATTTTTATTAAGGCTAATTAGCCGACATTATATAACACCAGCATATCGGCAAATTTGCTACTTATTGATAGTGTTATTGGGCTACTAATACTTGGGTATTTTTTATTTTATAAAAGTCAACTAATCCACATAGTATAGCAGTCGCCAGGGTAATTAGGACATGACAAAAGTCTCAAACTACAGTATGGCAATAGTTTAACTTCTGACTTCTGACTTCTGCTATAGTAAGTCAGCTCGCGATCGCTTTTAGATTCAAAGTTTACGTCAAATAGCGTAGTACTTCGGAATAATTACTTAATTTTTATTGTCCGGATCGACTCAAAAATTTAATATGACTCTTGACTTTCAAAGGCTGAGGTAGCAAGAGCCATAAAAACCTTACTATATAAGGCTTTGAGTACAATTTAACCTATGGGCTGAACTGATTAACCAGTAAGGATTTAAGCTTGTCTGTCACCCCCCATAAAAAAACTATCAACGACAATGCTCACAAATAATTCACAAAGCAATGATTACCTAAATAAAGTGTTCAGATTGCTAATATTTGTTGAGTTTTTTATTGTCCAGCTTGACTCTAAAATTTTTTTCTGGTTAATATACATATTGGCTTTCAAATTTTTGAATTTAAAAGATGGCTTATGGGGCAATTTTAGCCCTAAATAGCTTAGCATATCAGGCTTTGATGCCAATGATTAAGCATGACTGGTTACAGTTGCAAATTAACCATGATTTATTTTTTTTAGTTTTGGCTTGCAAAAACTCAATCAATTGCAACGATTTGCAGGTTGGTTTATACTACGAAAGTCTCACGAATTTTATAGTTATAAAAGGAGAAATAAATTATGGCTGGTGGTGATTTTTCAGTTGATTTTGCAGCGGCAAATCCTGAGACATACGATCACAGTACAGGAGGAGGAACTTACGGTGATGGAGGAACGACAACTACCGTTGAATCTTTACAAGCTGGAGATTTTGAATGTGACGATATCGTTTCTTATTTTGCTGTAGTTACCGTAGATCAGAATCCAGCAGATGCGAATCAAACTATCGAACTTGATTTTTCATTTTTAGCTGATACAACTGGTCAATCAGGTGCTGCTATCAGCGACATTGTTAACGTAGAAGTAAATCCTGGCGATACTGGCAACATTGGTGATAATGACAGTACAGCTACTCTCACCAACGAGGGATTAACGGGCGATCTATTTCAGTCTGGCTCTGAGTTAGAGGGAACAGTAACCATTGATAACTTGGAAGCTGGAGAGCAGGTAGTTGTTCGTATTGATGTCCGTCTTGATTGCCAGGCTGGTAGTAATCCTACAGGTAATTTACAAGGGGCGTTAACAGGTGGTCGAGTTATTTCCCCTGTACAAGAAGGAATTAATACCGGAGAACAAACAATTCCTTTTCAACAATTCGGCAATTTAGATGTGCCACCTCTTCCTGACCCCATACTTGAACTTGAAAAAACAGCCAATGTTACAGAGGTTGATGAAGCGGGAGATGAGATCGAATATACCTATGAAATTACCAACACAGTTGAAGGTTCAGAAGCAACTAATATTACCTTAGTTGATGATAACTTTACCTCTGACACTGGCGATGATTTTAATCCAACTTTTGTTAGCGGTGATACTGATGGAGATGGTAATTTAGACTTTGGGGAAACTTGGGTATATCAGGCTTCCTATACCGTTACTCAAGCAGATCTAGATAATGGGGTTGATCTGGTTAATGTTGCTACTGCTGATAGTGCGGAAACCGAGCCAATCACCGATGATGCCACAGTCGGTGTAAAGCCGATGCCTGGTGTGGATCTGATCAAAGATGTAGCACTTACCAACGATGCTGATTCATCTCAAGATATTAGTGCAGGGGACGAACTTACCTATAGCTTCACTCTTGAAAACACGGGTAATGTCACCTTAACTGATGTAGGAGTGACAGACCCCTTACCTGGTTTAAGTGGGATCGACTTTGGTACTTTTGACGGAACTTTAGACCCAGGCGAGGAGGTAACTGGTACTGCTACCTACACTGTAACTGCAGCTGATGTTACAGCAGGTACAATTGAAAACACTGCTACCGTAGCTGCCGAAGACCCACAAGGCGAGGATATTACAGATACGGACAGTGAGATAGTTGATCTACCTGAACCAAAACTGGAGATCGACAAGATGTTTGTAGATTTTGTCGATAATGACGGCAATGGTATTGTTACTCAAGGAGACGATCTCAACTATACAATTAAAGTCAGTAGCACCGGAGATGCGAATTTAACTGATGTTACCGTTAGTGATCCCCTGACAGGACTTGATGAAACTATCGAGTTCCTAGGTGCAGGTGATATGAAAAGCTTTGAGGTTATCTACCGCGTATCAGAAACAGATGCACTCACCGGTCAAGTTCTCAACACTGGAATTGCTGATAGTACTCAAACCGATCCAGTACAAGATACTGTGGATGTACCTGTTAAATTGGCTGTGGATATAGACATTAAGCCCGGTTCCTTCCCCAGCTCCTTCAATTTAAGGGGTAACGGTACCGTACCTGTGGCAATCTTCGGTACCAGTGTTTTCGACGCGACTTCCATTACGGAAGTTTGCTTAGAAGAGTTTATGCCTGGTCCGTCTACAGGAGAAGGCTGCACCGAGGATATCAACTTTGAGGATGTGAACGGTGACGGTATTACAGATGCTGTAGCCAAGTTCAGTAAGCCCGATTTGATCGGTGTTTTAGACACAGATAGCGAGTTTGCTATGCTCACTGGCATGACAAGCAATGGGGTGATGTTTGTTGGTGTGGGCGACGTAAACGTTACCCAGGTGTAAAACACACTTCTGTATATTTACCCAACTTCCTCTGCTTCTGGTTAATTCCCCTATATCTACGTTCAAGATCAAAAAAACCCCAGCGGGTAGCTGAGGAATAAGTCAAGGTGCATCTACTATTCCTGAATCCAACCGGGGTCTACCTAGATCCGGAAATATTTCCAAAACATAGGGAAATGCGATATAGCGTTTTTCATGAGCTAAGGTACACAGGATTTTTTCCGACTTCCCTGCTCCGAAGTCCCTGCTCCGAAGTCCCTAAAATCCACTCCTAGTCAGTACCTCACCCAATTGAAAACTGCTATATAGCACTACGCATTCAGATGTTTTACATTGTCTTGATGCAGTCGCTCATGGGGGGAACCCCCAAGACCGTAATGGTGCGTTTTCCGTTGGCGAATTAAATTCGCCACGGGTCGCACCTCTGCATCGCTCCTAAACTCCGAAACTTAGTCATAGCTTACTTCTGACTTCTGACTTCTTACTTCTTACTTGCGCGTAGCGCTATATCAACCCAAAGAGCTAAGAAAATTCCCTAACCCGACACCAATAAACGTAGCTACTGCATAACCCAGAGTACCGCAAAGAATCGCTGGAGTAACTAGCTTATCCCACTGCCGTGCTGTCGCCATAGCCGCTGCTGTAGTTGGCCCACCCATATTAGCATTCGACGCAATTACTAACTCAGCTAAATCTAAACCCAACAATCGCCCAACTCCGAGTAAGACTAACAAATGGATGGCGAGAATTAATCCAGCAAAGATAAACAGAACTGATCCCACTCGCAGCACTATTTCCACATTAGCGCTGGCTCCAATTACAGCAAAAAATACCTGCATCAGCAGATAGCCAATTTTTTCTGCAGCCGTTATCCTACCTAAATAACTTGGGAATAGTGTCGCTAGCATCACAATTAAAACCGTTTCTACCAGAATTCCCCCTTTGTTGAAACCCAACCAGCTAGCGAGACCATAACCTACAGCACAAATGGTCATACTAATGGCTAATGCCAAACTGATATTGATAACAGAGAGTCCTTGTCGAGACTGGGAGTCAAAGACACTAAACTGACTAGAATTAGTATTCTCCTGAGAGCGCTGGTTAGGGAAAATTCCCCGTAGCCACTTCATGGAAGGTAAAGCAAACAGCACTAAAAAGTACAAGGTCATCACTAAATTATCTGCTGCTACCACAGA
>NZ_JAAHGN010000223.1:0-8534 GCF_010672485.1 Moorena sp. SIO2C4
TCCAAAATCCCAAAAACCCTCCTGGCCAAGTATGATTGGTTATGATTGGTAGGGTTCCCAAACATCCCACGATTTTTTGTGATTATGGCCCAATTCGATACCGGCTTGCCCAGTATTAGTCAAATTCAAGGCTATATCAAAGACCAACAACTCCTAGAGCTAAAACTTCTCACTGGGGATTCCTTCAGGGGGAAGTTGTGCTGGCAAGATCAAAACTGCCTGTGTCTGATCACTCAAGATCAGCAGACCATCATGATCCCTCATCATGCGATCGCTTATCTAAAGCCAGAGGCAGCTGAAGGCTGAAGGCTCAAGGCTCAAGGCTCAAGACTGTTCGCCGGATAGCCTTCGGTTTAGGGTAGGCTGAAATGGGTTTATTGGTGGATCAAGGTTAACTAAAAACTTGATCCACAACCAAGCATTACCCTTCAACCTTTTAGAATTTAGAATTTAGAATTTAGAATTTAGAATTTAGAATTTAGAATTTAGAATTTAGACTTCTGGCTTCTACCTTCTGCCTTCTGCCTTCTGCCTTCTGCCTTCTACCTTCTGCCTTCTGCCTTCTGCCTTCTGCCTTCTGCCTTCTGCCTTCACCATTCTACCTTCTTAATTCTGCCTTCTTAATTCTACATTCTAAATTCTGCATTCTACATTCATACTTCGTACTTTATTTTTGATTTACAACTTATAGCTTAGTCCAGTCAGTAACAATATAGTTGCAATAATACAGCCCAAGCATCCCAGGGCAAGATTAGTCATATTTGATTGACTTGCTGATGCTAGGGCTGTATTGAGATCCGGTGAAGTTAGACGTTCATAGTTTTTTATTGCTACATTAGCTTCTGGTAAAGAAGAGATCAGACTACCAATAAAATAATGTAATCCCACAAAAACTGCTGAGCCCAACCACTGACTTAATACTGAACTATAGAGTTCCGTATACGCCAAAAATAAGGCATTTAAAATATAACATAATACCGTCAGTGATATAGTACCTAAAATAAACTTCCACCAACTTGACTCAAAATCTTCCTCAGTTATATCTTCAAATAATCCTGGGCGCTTAGTTTTCAAGTTATTTTCAAAATACACAAATATACCGATCCCAATTATACAGATAAACACTCCGATTAATAACCAGTGCCATGTTCTCAATGGGATGTCTTCTGATAAATAATTAAACTGAAACCCTCCCGTTAGGCACCAATAGGCTACACTGGCAAATCCAAACATAGTTAAAGACATGATTGAATGCCAAACAACCAACTTTTTTTCACTATTAATTAGAGTAAGTAGACTTAAGATATTATTGAAATCCCTCTTAAAAAACCACTTAACTAAAACAAATAATGGAGCAACAATAAACATAAGATAAATGTTGGCAAAATTGGAGCCTAGTGGGGTAGCTATCCCTCCTAGCCTACCTAATCCCAGTGAGACAAGCATTAAAAGTAACTCAGGATTATTGGTACTTGAGTTAATCACCAAGGTGCGTTGCTCGCGCCCTAAATAGTCACCAGCAAGACCCGCTGCACAGCTCACCATCAAGTCAGTGGTGTAGGGAATTAACCAAAAGCAAAATGTTACGGCTGTAATTAAAGAAATCACCAGGAATGGGATTTCACCAATGAAATCATGGAGCTTGATGATCCAACTGTCCATTAATTTAAACCTCGACTTAGTTTGGCAATCGTGAGTTACCCTTAAAAAAACTATTTCATAGTTTGGTATTGATTGATATAGAGCATCCATCGACCGAATTAGCCTAACCGTTAGTGTGATAGACTATCGACCTTAGTTAGATGTCCTTTTATGATGGCACCTGGCTCAAGATTCCCGGTCCCGTTCATCTGCAAACTAGATGGAATTGGAAACACACTGGGCTAAATGATAGTCTATGCCCTAGTAGCTAAAGAGTAAAAATCTTAGTCTAATTTGTATAAGTCAGTGAAATCACTATCCTCTCATGGCTCACTATCAGGGCTAGAGCACTATTCTCCTTCTAGTCCCACCCCACTTCTTAGTGCAAAGCACCTTGCAAAAGGTCTGATTAAAACGACAGCAATAGCCCTGGCATCGGGTTTTGTAGCCCTGTGCCAACCAGTGCAAGCTTTACAGGTACAAGTTCAACCAGACAATCCCCAGTTAGGCGATACTTTGTCAGTGGTAATTCAAACCGAAACAGTCGGTTCACCACCGAGCGTTTCTATGGGTCAAAAGACCTATCCTACCTTTGCAACAGGGACAAATCGTTATCGAGCTTTAGTACCCACTACACCATTAGATAAACCAGGAAAATTGGTTTTGCGGGTGGCTGGTGATGGTAAAGTCAACAACATAGCTGTACCACTTAAGAATCGCTCTTTCCCTGTCCAACGCATCTGGCTGTCTGGCAAAGCCTCTGCCCCAGCAACCCAATTTGAATTAAATCGGGTTGCCCAGTTTAAAAAATTAGTGACACCAGAAAAATTCTGGAATGGTAAGTTCTATAGACCCAACAATGCTCGTGTCTCCAGCGTTTTCGGTATTCGTCGCTACTACAACGGTGTCTTTGCTAACAACTACTACCATCGTGGTGTTGACTATGCCGGTGGCTTCGGTTCACCAGTAGTAGCACCAGCAGCAGGACGAATAGCACTAGTAGGACGAGAGTCTCAAGGTTTCCGGGTTCATGGTAACACCGTAGGGATTAACCATGGTCAAGGGGTACTCAGTATTATGCTGCACTTGAGCCAAATTAAAGTTAAAGAGGGGGATTTCGTTCAAGCTGGCCAGGTCATTGGTAGCATTGGTTCTACAGGTGCTTCCACTGGTCCTCATCTACATTGGGGTCTCTATGTTCACGGTCAGTCGGTTGACCCAGTACCCTGGAGATGGGAAGGTGTAAATTGACTTTCCGCCAGCCCATCACTTAGCTAAACCGCGAGAAGCCCCGCACTTTACCTTCATTGGGTAAGTGTCGTATGGGAAGCGCGGGGCAAGGGTCGGAACGTCGAAATGCCAATGGGCTATACTAGGGACAGTAGGGAAAACAAATTAAGAGCTAACCGCCACCTACTAGCTAAACATAGAACGAGTTGTATTGTTCCGGCGCGGAGGGGCATCCCGTGTCGTTAATAAAGTAACCCGTGTAACCGAATCGTTGGATGGTGTTGGTAAGAAGCCCGCGCTGTACCGCGCTTGTCAGCGTCGGGAGTATGTCACCTGGATCACCTATACTATAACTAAGCCAGCACATTTGATATCATAGATAAATCTAAACATCAAGGGTAAAGGTTAAAGGTTAAAGGTAACCGGCAAGAGCGAACAATTTTCTTTCCTCTTGCCCTTTCCCAATTAGTTAGCTGTTAACTTGTCCTTCCTTTAGGACTTAGTCGTTATTTACCATTACTCAATAAATTCCTCGTGTTTGCAGTTAGTCATGGGCTAAAGCCCTATGCCTCACTTACTCCTACTCTTTTTTTGATTTTACTAGGAAATTCCACTAACCACTCACTTCCCTTCACGAAATTCCCCAGATTCATCTATCGGGATCAGCTTAATCAGATCAAGACGAAGCTAAATTCCTAGATTATACTATTAATTATTTTAACCATTAAACCAATAGCTATTCAATCTACTCATGAGAATTGAGCAAATTATAGAAAAAGCCTTGAAAGATGGGTACTTAACTCCCCTGATGGAGAGTGAGGTCGGTCGCCTTTGTGACACAGCTTCGGAACTCTCCATTGAAGAATATATGGCATTAGACAAACTGATGGGGGCGCTTCTATCTGGTGAAGTGGTTACAGTTGCTCGCAAGCAGTTTATCAATGTCATGGAAGAGTTGGTATTAAGCGAAGCAATTGATCAAGTTACCAAGATAGAAGACAAGAGCGATCGCTTTCTGGAGGTAGGAGATATTGCTGCCTATGCCCTCAATAGACTGCCCCCTCTCTATGCTACTACCGAGAAAGGTGCTCAATACCAGCGTAAAAGAGCAAAGCAAGACCTAATGGATTTAATTAACCATCAAGTCAAGGATGCCATAGCCAAATACCTAGAGCGACCTCATTTTGGCGCTGATCGCCAAGCAATCCGCAAACAAACCAGCAAAGATCTGATGGGACAGATTAGTAACATGTTAGAGGGCTGTGCACCAGGCTTTGAGCCAAAGCCTCAGCGCTCAAATGGATTACATGGATTACGTTGAGTCATTGTTAACATGTGATGTTTAAAAAAACATTTTAAAGTATAATTTTTACAACTGAAATGTTTAATTCCTGACAATGACTGGTGTTCCTAGACTGACCTGCTCATACAACTGTTTAATATCCTGGTTGAGCATCCGTAAGCAGCCGTGGGAAACCGCTTTGCCGATTAGCTCTTCTTCATCAGTGCCATGAAGCCCGATTTGATGGTGCCCGTCAGACCAAAAACCAATCCACCTTTCTCCTAAAGGATTATCAGGTCCAGGAGGTATGAGTTCACCAGTAATCGGTTCTTTCCAAATAGGGTTGGGTTGTTTGCGAATAATTTTGAAACTGCCAGTGGGTGTATCCCAACCTGGTTTACCAATAGCAACTGGGTGGCTCTGGAGCAATTGTTCTCCCCAGTACAAGTAAACCGTAGTATCACTCAAATCCACAACTACCTGGTAAGTAATAGCAGCAATTGCGTCAGTAAAATAAGAGGTGGCTGGTAAAACCTTGGGAATTTTTGATTTCAGTCTCTTTGGCGTTACCTGAGGTTCTACCAGATCTGAGGCTGTCTTTTCGGATGACAACGGTTCCAGTTCTGGGTATACTGAAGAGGTTTTTGTCAACGTCTTATCTGTACTGAGTCCTGCTATGGTCAACCGAGAGGTTGCTGGCAAGACCTGGCTAATTTCAGGTGTAAGTTGCTTCAGCTTAAGCTGTGGTAGTTTAGCTGAGATTAACAATCCTGCTGACCCAAAGCAAAAGATCATTAAGCTGGTGTTAATTGAGTGGATTATGGCCATAATTAATTTAATTAATAGTTAATTAATAGGTAATGACTAGTTAATTTAATAGTTAATTAGCTGTTTACTGGCTCAGTCCACTACGAGCGTGAAAATGTAAGATAGACTAGTGCTCGATGAACGGGAACCAATCGCAGAAGTTGGGAGTCAATGAGAGGAAGAAAGTTTTAAAAGCTATTCCAATCATGAGCCAACCAATTTCTCTATCCTGGTCAACAGAGGTAAAGCTTCCTCAAGTGCCGGTGCAACCTGAGAAACTCTCTAACTATGATTTGGTTTTACGCTGTCAGGAAGGTATGAGTCCTGACCGCACAGCCTTTGCTGAGCTACTACGTCGGTATCAGTCCCACGTGGACAAGATTTTGTATCACTTAGCACCAGACTGGCAAGATCGCTCCGATTTAGCCCAAGAGGTCTGGATTAGGGTTTACCGTAATATTAAACGACTTAATGAACCAGTCAAGTTCAAAGGTTGGTTAAGCCGTATTGCCACCAATCTGTTCTATGATGAGCTCCGCAAACGCAAGCGGGTAGCCCACCCCCTGTCTCTGGATGCACCACGTCATATGGATGATGGCGATATGGATTGGGAAATTGCTTCAGCAGAGCCTGGTCCAGAAGAAGATATGACGACCAGAGAGTTTTATGAGCAACTGCACAAGGCAATATCAGAGTTGCCAGAAGTGTTTCGTACTACCATTATCCTTAGGGAAATCGAAGGTATGGCTTATGAAGAAATTGCTGAAATTACTGGCGCTTCTCTCGGAACCGTTAAGTCTAGAATCGCTAGAGCAAGAGCGAGATTGCAATCTCACCTGCAAGCTTATCTAGATTCCTAAACATCAGTATAGTTACTTAATAATATATCAAATTTTTACAAGGCTTGCGTGAGTCAGATCTTTATCTAAAGCGCCGGATTTAACAAGACAAGCTTAATCAGATCTTTATCTAAAGCGCCGGATTTCCTTTATTGGTTATTCCCTTAAAATAAAAAATATCGGAGATCTAGTGTGGGGAGTTTACGATGACTCGTTGGTGATGAGAAAATGACCTCTAAATTTAACCCTGATAACAATTATGGGCAGGAATCTGCCAAAGATATGGATTCCCTCAAACGCGATAGCTTTCAATTAATCAGTGCTTACGTTGATGGGGAAGTAACATCAGCAGAGCGCTCTGAAGTCCAGCAGCTATTGGCAACTGACCCAGATGCCAAACGATTATACAATCGACTGGTGATGCTACGTCAGGCATTCCGAACCATGCCCGTCCCACCAACAGAGCAACCAGCTCAAGAACTGGCACAGCAAGTTTTCTCAAAAATTGACCGCCGCCGGAATCGCCGAAAATTTGTTTGGGGTGGTGCCACCCTTGCTGCCATGTTTGTCGGTGCAGTTTCGATGATTGTGCCTAATGGCTCGTCACCAGAGCTAAAGATAGCGGAGCAAACAGAACCCCTCAGGATTGCTGTGAATCGACCGCTGCTTGAGATACCTAAAGCTCCAGTGTCATCTCCTAGACCGGCTGGGATTATACCAGAACTTAAGGGAAATGTCAATAATCCTAATTTGAATTAAATTAACTTAAATGGGATAAATAAATGGGATAAATGGTTCTTGCCTCGGCTTGGAACTAATCGCTATTTCAGTTTTTACTATTTCAGTGTTTAGCTTGTAGTTTGCTGATCAACTCATAAAACGGCTCCCAATTATCTTCCTGAGTAATTGGCTCCCAAACTGCCTCAATCACAGGTCTAAGTAAAGCAGTTTGCGGATTCTTATCTCGCAAAAGTGCTGACATATCCTTGAGCTGATCAACTGATAAATTTTGTAAAAGGTGGTGGTAGAAATTGCGCCAATCTGCTAGGGAGGAATACTTAGCATCTGACTCCCAAAAGGATTCTCGGCTCATTATCTTACTAACATCATCTCGCCAACTCTTATCAAACTGTTGGGCTAATTCAGCAAAGAAAGCGTGATAACCCACCTGAGTATCTTGCAGGAACTGAATCGTTAACCTCAATAACTCTGACTCTTCCGATTCTGGCAACTGTTCAAATCCCAGTTTATTCAGCATCAAGTGCCGATAATTGCGGTAATAATGTTTCCCAAACTCGGCTAAACCTGCTTCCATCTCCGATGTTGGGATTACCATCCCTAACGGTTGCTGAAGCATTTCTAAATTTAACTGACAAATTCCAGGCTGATTGCCGTAACTATAGCGCCTGTAATAGTCAAAGTAAGCAGCGGTAAACTTAGGGTCATAGGTGGGGATAAAGGCATAAGGTCCATAATCAAAACTTTCTCCAGTAATCGACATATTGTCGGTATTTAAGACACCGTGACAAAAACCCGCTGCCATCCACTGGGCTGCCAATCGAGCCACTCGTTCCACCAACTCGGCGTAAAACTGAGCATACTGCTCTTGTTTCTTATCCTCCCTGAGGGGGATGATGGCTGGGTAGTACTGCTCAATCACATGGTCTAATAGCTTTTTGATTAAATCCGGACGCTTAAAGTAATGCAGTCGCTCAAAGGTACCAAACCGGATATGGGAACGGCTAAAACGTACTATCACTGATGAGCGAGTTGGAGAGGGTTCATCACCCCGCCACAGTTGCTCACCAGTTTCAATCAGGCTCAGACAACGGGAGGTCAAAACGCCAAGATTGTGCAACGCTTCAGCTGCAAGTACTTCCCGCACCCCTCCTTTGAGGGTCAGTCTACCATCGGCAGTTCGGGAGTAGGGTGTGGTGCCAGAGCCTTTGGTACCGAAGTCGTAAAGTTCCCCATCGATACCTCTTACTTGACCATAGAGAAAACCTCTGCCATCCCCTAGTCTAGGGTTATATTCACCAAATTGATAGCCGTGGTAGCGCAGGGCTAAAAAGGGTCGAACTCCCTGAAATTTACCGAAAGCTTGGATAAAGTCTTGGTCGTTAGTGTCTTGGGGATTTAACCCAATACGGGGTAGCAATTGGTCGTTACGAAACCGCAGGATATGCCTGGGAAATTCTGCTGCTGCTACTTCGTCAAAATAGTCATATCCCAGGGATTCTAAAGCTGGCTCGTAGTTGAGAGAAAGGAACATATCGATCAGGGCTTCTTAGCTCTTAGGGAATAGGTTGGCAAAGGAATAGTTTTTTTATTCACCACAAAGACCCAAAGAATGATAAACCATCTAAGATTGTTAACGAAGGAAGAAAGCAGATTTGATCTAAGATATGCCTAATTCTATAATGTTCCAGGAAGATGGGTATGTAGTTCTCGAAACGAATCAACCAGAGGTGATTCTGACTCCAATGGAGTTAAAGTCAAAGTTAATGGCAATCTTGGCAAATCGTCAGGATGATTTGCCCAGGGATTTGCAGCATTTGACCTCTTTGGAGGAGCAAGGACAGTATTTGATGGAGACCAGCTGTGAATTAGATGTAGGACCTGGAGAGTATTTACAGTGGTATGTAGTCCGCCTGTAGAAACTATACCGGCAACAGAACAGGAGCGCTGAGCGCCGATGTCTAGGCAAGAACTCGGCGCTCAGCGTGACGGGTTGG
>NZ_JAAHGN010000224.1:0-8526 GCF_010672485.1 Moorena sp. SIO2C4
TGATTCTGGTAACAATTCCTCTACTGATAGTTCCCACCAGGCATCAGAACCTTTCTCAGCAATAATTCCCTGGACGTAAGCAATGGTTTCTTCATTGAGCAGGGGTTCGTTGGTTTGTTCGTCGTAGAATACCGGAATTGGTACACCCCAGCTCCGTTGGCGGGAAATGCACCAATCGGAACGATCTGCCACCATCGGGGTAATCCGGTTTTGTCCTTGGGCAGGGATCCATTTTACGGATGCGATCGCATTTATCGCTTCATCCCGGAATCCCTCTACTGAAGCAAACCATTGTTCTGTGGCTCTAAAGATAGTTGGCTTTTTAGTGCGCCAATCGTAAGGATATTTATGAACATAGGGCACCTCTTTCAGCAATGACCCAGCTGTGTTCAGTGCCTCAATGATGGCTGGATTGGCATCCTTGAGCACATTCAATCCAGCAAACTGTCCGGCCTCTGCGGTAAACTTCCCATCCGCATCTACTGGGGAAAGGATAGGTAAGCCATAACGCTGACCCACACCATAGTCTTCTTGACCATGACCAGGAGCCGTGTGAACCAAACCTGTCCCCGATTCAGTGGTGATGTAATCCCCACCAATCACAATTTTGCTTTCCCGATCAAATAGGGGATGCTGGTAAGTACAATCCTCCAACGCCTCACCCTTAACAGTGGTTTTGACCGTAAGTGGAGTTTCCAGAGTAGCTGATAGTCTTTCTACCAAATCCGCTGCTACTAATAGGAATTGGAATTGGTTAGTTTGGGAACCATCTTCCACTACCGCATAGGTCAGTTCTGGATTAACGGCTACTGCCAAATTTCCAGGGATTGTCCAGGGAGTGGTCGTCCAAATCGCCACACCAAGATTTGGCAAAAATGGCTCTAGGATCTCCTTTATCCCTGGCCCTGCCTTAGTTATTGGGAAAGCCGCATAGATACTTGGGGAGGTGTGACCTTCCGGATATTCCAACTCCGCTTCCGCTAGGGCTGTTTTAGAACTGGGACTCCAGTGAACTGGCTTCAGGCCTCTGTAGATATAGCCCTTCAAGACCATTTGACCAAAGACCCCAATTTGAGCCGCTTCGTACTGTGGGTTTAGAGTCAGGTAAGGATTTTCCCAGTCTCCCCATACTCCATACCGCTGGAAACCTTTGCTTTGCTGCTCTACTGTTTTCAGGGCAAATTTCTTGGCTTTACGGCGCAGTTTGATCGGAGTCAGCTGTTGACGCTCCTCTAGCTTCATGGCTTGCAAGACTTTCAGCTCAATCGGCAAGCCATGACAGTCCCAACCAGGGACATAGCGTACTTTGCGACCTTGCAACAGTTGGTATTTATTAATGATATCCTTGAGTACTTTATTAAGGGCGTGACCCATGTGCAGAGACCCGTTGGCGTAGGGGGGGCCATCATGCAACACGAAAATCTCGCCAGGATTATTTTGTGACAGGCGCTCATAAATAGTTTGCTCTGCCCAAAACTTTTGGAGTTCTGGTTCTCGCTTGATAGCGTTTGCCCGCATATTAAACTCGGTTTTGGGCAGATTGACCGTATCTTTATAGCTTTTGGATGCTGTCACAGTTTGAAGCCAAAATTCTAGTAGATCAGTTGATTAGCAGTTGATTAGATCGCTATAACCAACTTTAACTTGCTAACCGCTGATTGTGTACTGCTGAGTCGTTACAGGCCACATCACACAATCAACGGTCAACAAAGGATATATATCTATATAATATATCTCTCTTATTTTTATTGGCAGCAATCTGGCCAACCTTACAAATTTCCCAAGGAAGAATGGTGGGATTTTTTAGAAATCGGTTGTTTTGGGGTTGAAGCTGGTGGTAGCTTTTATGTTGCGCTCTATTTTTATTCCACCTTCGGATTAGGAGGTGGTGGGGCTTTTGCTTCTGGTGCGATCGCTTCTGGTGCGATCGCTTCTGGTTTCTGCTCTGGCTCCTGACTTGACTCCGGCTCTGGGGGGGGTGAGTCTTCCTTAGGGACTGCTACTGCTTGGGGGGTTTCTGTCTCTGGGGGAGGTGAGTCTTCCTTAGCCGCTGCTACTGGTTGAGGGGTTTCTGTTTTAGGGATAGTTGTTTCAGCAGAATCTGAGGTTTTAGTGTCATCTGTTTCTATAACCGCTGCTTGGGTAGTGGATGCTACCGTAGTTGCTTCATCCGCTGCAGGGCTTGGTTGGGTAGTTTTGGGATTGGTTTCCTGGGTGGGGGACGCCATGGTGGTATCTGCCGGTACAGCAGGAGTTCGGGCTGAGTCTTGGCGTTTGCCCAAAAGATTGCCAAAAAAGCCAGTTACTTTAGGTATTAGCCCTTTTAATGACTCACTTGGCAGTATTTCTTGAATTTTGGCGATAAATTCACCTTGACTTGGGATAGGGGTTTGTTGGTCAATCGGTATCAAGGCTCGTCGCAAGGTCAAGGTTTGCCAACCCAACCAGCCTACCAGGGATACACCCGCAATTTGACCGATTAAGACGCCGCCAGTAATGCGTCCAGCACAAATCCATAACACTAGAGCGTAGAATAATCCCACTCCACTCCAGATAAAGTCATATTTACGATGAACCTCTGGTAAAAAGAAGGCAGCTAGGTAAAAGACTAAGCTACCAAGAGCAATAACCAACGCCAAGAGGTATGCCAGCATTTTCGGAGTACTCCTTACGTGCTTCTTTACTCATTCTGAAGCAAAATGTTGCCTCATATACAGATTATCCATGAATTAATCACTCACATAACCTTCACCACACTTACTCGATCCAGTATAGTGTGGGCTTTCAGTAGCCCTCATCCGCGCTTGGCCTACAAGGGGTCTTATTTCCTGGCAAGGGTAGGTTTATTTGCCTAGTAGATTACTTGGATTACAGTTCTGGATTCGGTGTCTTTCCTCGTTTTTAAATAGGTAAATAGTTATCTGGGGTATTGATAATAATTCTGATCAAAATTTTTTTTGAGGTAGAAAGTTAATTCGTTCACTCTCACTGAAAATGCCAAAGGATGGTATTCGATTTACCATCGTTGACGCGCCTTTCATCCCCAGTTCACAGGAGGATGGGGTATTCAGCGATCGCGATAAAAAAGTAATGAGCCTACCTGAGGCTCATTACTTTTTTATTACTAATTACTAATCCTTTCTAGATAGTTAGCAATCTGTTATAGTTTCACAAACTAGGAAAATTTGCAGGAACAAACAGACATTGCATTCCATACAGTAGTCCACCAGTTACCATCCCAGGCACCAGCTTTGTTCTCACAGACGGCTGGACACTTACCTTTAGCATCATCATTATTCCAAATCGGACCAGCTTCAAGAGCTAAGGTTTGATCGCAGCCACAGACAGACATTTCATTTGGTACGGTAGTAACCCAGTTACCGTTCCACTTAGTACCTGCTTTCTCACAGACCGCAGGACACTTAGCTTCAGCATCACCCTGATTCCAGATTGGACCGGCTTCAAGGTCGTAAGCGAAAGCGTTAGCTGCAAGAGTGACAGCTCCCACACTGACTCTTTGAGTTCAGTGTGGGCTTCCCAGCCAATCCAGCTATTGCTTAGGAGGCGCTGGGCTTTAAGAACGGACTGCCCTGCCGCTCTGTTTTCTTGGTCTTTTGTTTAATAATGTTTGACCAACTTCCCAGCATTTATGGCCTTTGGCCACGCTACGCGAACGGCTTTGAAAGTCAGTATTTCCAGTATAACACATCGATTGGTCTAAAGTGAAAGACTCTGTGCAAAATTCATCCCACACTCATGCTGCGCATGTTCGTTGTGGGGCTTCTTTTGCCGGAAGCTAAATTGGTTTCTATATTTAGAACGTTTGGGAAGGTTATTTTGTGACAAATTTTTTGAGTTCTGGAGAGATTTTTTATTTATCAAGAATAGTTGTTTAATTTTTATTAAACTCAATATTATATCATATCATGTCCGGATAATGACCCTTAATAGCAATCTTTCTGATTACCCCATTTCCCCATCCCCCATCTCCTCATCTCCCGATCTGCATCTGTACTCCTACGTTAAAGAATTGCGATTAGTACCGAATACGGGGGTCAATCAAAGCATTAACAATATCAATGGCAATACTTGCGATTACCACAATAGTGGCAAAAAATACCATAATCCCTTGCACCGTCGGGTAATCCCGCCCAGAAATTGCCTCATACAACCGATTCCCTAACCCTGGCCAAGAGAATGTCACCTCTGTCAACACTGCTCCACCTAATAAAGCAGCTAAGGTCAACCCTAGCACTGTAATCACAGGAATCATGGCATTTTTCAGAGCATGGGCAAAAACAATCCGTCTTTCGTGAATACCTCTAGCTCTGGCCGCTTCTACATAATCAGCCTTGAGAGTTTGCTTCAAGTTTACCCGCACAATCCGTTCAAAGATGCCACTCAACAGCAGCCCTAAGGTAATACTGGGTAAGGCTAAATAATAGATAGCAGTGAAAAACTGAACCAAATTACCACTGAAGAGACTATCTATTGTATAAAGACCAGTAAACCCTTCTGGTGTTGCTAGGCTAATGGGATAGCGAGTACCGATGGGAAACCAACCCAGCTGAACAGAGAAAATTAATTGCACCACCATCCCCATCCAAAACAGAGGGATGGAGTAAGTAATGATACCAAATAATCTACCCCCCACATCCCAAACTGTTCCGCTTCGGGATGCGGCTAAAGTACCAACTCCTATACCAACTAAGAATGCTATGGCCATGCCGCATACTGATAGTTCTACAGTTGCGGGGAAATGTTGTTGAATAATCTCCCAGACTTTTTGACCTTGGCTGGTGATTGAGGTACCTAAGTCTAAACGTAGCAAAGATCCTAAGTAGCGAATATACTGCAACCACAACGGGTCAGCTAATCCTAATTGTTTTCGGTAGTCTTCTTTAACGATATCTGGAGCGCGATTCCCTAATACAGCATCCACAGGATCTCCTGGGGTAGCTCTGAGCAGAAGAAACACTAGGGTGGTAATGGTCCATAGCATCAGGGGCGCTAGCAGCAGGCGGATTATTATGTAGTATTTTAGGGCTTTGGCACGGGACATAAGGAAACAGGGAATCGGGAATTGGGAATCGGGAATCGGGAATCGGGAATCGGGAACTTCGGATGAAGTAGTTTTGGATTAAGTTAGTCTATTTAAAGACATTTTTGATTAACAAAAATCTGTTTTGATTAAAATTTATTTTTTAAATATTGATAATCCTTGTTTAACCAGGCTTGTAGAGATGATTTTATGGTAATTTATCACAAATAATCTGGGATATTCATAATTTTTTGATCAATTCTAAATTCTAAATTCTAAATTCTAAATTCTAAATTCTAAATTCTAAATTCTAAATTCTAAATCCCTTTCTTTCCCATAATTGATGACTTTGGCAACAGATATAATTAACAATTATCCCAAGCAACGGTATAAATGTTCTTTCCATCGGGGTGCGTCGATGGAGCAAATTACAGTCATGTTTGGTGTTTGGTTAAGTACTCCTAGCTCATCCACTACCGTTTGACCACGGGTAAGTTCGCTTAATGTTTCTACCTCGACATAGTATTTACCTTGCCTGGTTATTATGGCTGGGTCGAGAGCCACTGCCATCGCTACAGGATCAGCAAGGGGTGACATACTCCCAACACCAAATTTTCGTTCCTAACGTCACTCAAATTATAGTGTGGGCTTCTCAACTTGCATCGAGAACTTGGTGCTTCATCGGGAATCCTACGATTCTTCCTTCACACCCAGCTTGACCGCTAGACCTTCAACGGCTGCAATACCTCTATTTACTAAGATTTTCCCACTAGCCACATCGCGAGGCATAACGACATGGCATTCTGGACAGCTATGTATCCTAACACTCAAATCTTTAGGCACATCAGCCCCACATTCAGGGCAAAGTTGACTACTACCTTTGGCATCAACTTTCTGATGGTAAGTCCCAGTTTGGCGACAAACCCAATCCAAAATATTGAGAAATTGTCCTGGGGCACTATCAAGGACGTGCTTGGCAAGCATACCTTTACTCAGTCCCAAAATATTCAAATCCTCAGCAAATATCATTCCTGCCTGACGACAAAGATGATTACTGATTTTGTAGTGAAAATCTTGTCGCTGATTGCTAATCTTTTCGTGCAGCAAAGATATCTTTTTAGCCAGTGCTTGATAAGACTTACTTCCTCTTTCTTTCTTGCTAAGTCTGCGTTGCAGCCATTTCAGCTTGCTTTGAGACTGAATGTAGAACCGAGGGTTATCAATCAATTCACCTTGGCTAGTAGCTACAAAACTGGATATACCCCAATCAATCCCTAAAGGTTCACCATGAGGCATGGGTTCGGGGATAGAAATGTCAGACTGTAAAATCCGTTGAGCATACCAACCCGAAGCCTTGAACAAAACCCGAACTTGCTTGACAACAAATCCATCAGGAATAGCCCGATGCAAAACAATGGGCATCTTGCCAATCTTAGGGAGTTTGATTTGCCACCCAGTAATCGGATTCGATTTGAACTGAGGAAATACAAAAGAACGATATCGTCCGACTTTTTTGAAGCGTGGAAATCCAAACTGTCTCTGTTGCCTCATCTTAAATGCTCTATCAAGTCTCTTGAGAGCATCTTGAAGAACTTGAGAGTGAACGGCTTTGAACTCAGGAATATTTTTCTTGGCGACCGTCAGTGCGTTCTGTTGTTTGTAGTAATCGGGATATGGCTCGTCAACAGAGATAATATATTCGTGTCTGAGACTACAAGCGTCAACTCTACACTTACGGCTATTTATCCAGTCTTTTCTTTGTCGCAGTGCGTAATTGTAAACACGCCGACATTGTTCGAGCCAATCAAGCATTTTAGCTTCTTGGTCAATATCTGGATGAATGCGATATGTGTAAGTCATGCTTTCCATGAGTATATTCTAACAGATTTTATTGTCTTGTTAAAATATTTAAATTGCCAATTTTTGGGGCATCGAACCCCTCAATTGGCTTGGGTAGTCCATGTATCCCGACGCTAATTCTGCGAATATAGCACGGGACTTATAGCTCCCCAAACCCCTCGCCAGTTAAGCCACGGGAATTTTGAATCTTAACACTGGCGTCTTACGCTCTAGCGTTGCAGTCTACAGCAAAACGTGCTATGTCTGTGCCTAAGTTTTTGATTTGTGCGATCTCATCGGGGAGTAATGCTGCTTCACCACGGCTTAATTCCCAACCGACCATCTCCATCGGCATGCCACTGTGAAAGACAATTTTAGCAGCATCTGGATCTACCCAAATGTTATATTCCGCAGCTGGAGTAACGTTGCCCACCACATTAGCGGCTCCACCCATGATCACGCAACGCTTTACTAGGGAGGCTATTTCTGGGGCACGGAGTAATGCGATCGCAATATTAGTCAGTGGTCCTAAAGTAACTAAGGTGATTTCCTTGGGATTAGTCTTAATAGTATCAATGATGATATCCACACCATGAGCTAGCTGGGGTTTAGCCTGGGGCTCAGGGTAGTGCATGTTCCCCATACCGTCTTCACCATGGAACCATTGAGCATATTGGCATGGGCGGAGCATTGGTTTAGGGCAGCCAAGGTAGACAGGGGTGGATGCGCCGCACATCTGGACGGTATACAGGGCGTTTTTTGCACCCTGTTCCACAGGTACATTTCCACTAACTATAGTGATAGCTTCAACCTGGACATCTGGCCAACGATGTGCCATCAGGAGTGCAACGGCATCATCGGAAGCGGTATCGGTGTCAATCAGGAATTTCCGCATATGTGAATGTAGCATTTCTTAATGGTATTACTACCAGAACTCTTAATGTCTTCTTTAGGCAAGAACCCAAAATATCGGGCTAACCTGGGAGTGAATCCACCCTAGACAACTACTACAGCAAAACTGGCGGACCAATTACTAAACCTTAGCAAACCTGCTCAAATCGGGTTTTTACTGAGTCTTCAGATTGGTCAAGCTCACCAAATGGTAAACGCTATGAAGGTCACGATACCCTGGGGTGCAAGCCAGCTCCAGGCTCTATCGCTTCTGATTAAACAGGTGATGAATTAATTTAGTGAAGCCAGTGTCAGGAGCCTAACAAGCTTTGATAGCCGAGCGAGGCACACTTTACCCTTAACGGGAGTAAACACAAAACCATGTGTAATTACGTCTTTGTTTTAGATGCAAGCCATAAACCCCTCAATCCCTGCCGTCCCGTTACCGCCAGGAAGCTTTTAACGGCTGGGAAGGCGGCTGTATATCGCCGTTACCCTTTCACCATTATCTTGAAAAAGCAGGTAGACGGCGTTGCCAAACCGATGTCCCTCAAGATCGATCCTGGCTCCAAGATTACTGGTCTAGCTATTGTGTATGGTAATCAGGTGGTATGGTCTGCTGAAATAGAACATCGTGGCTCCAAAATCAAATCAGCTCTCGACTCTCGTAGAGCAGTTCGTCGTTCCCGTAGAAACAGGAAATGCCGCTACCGAAAGCCACGTTTCAACAACCGAAAACGCCCAGAAGGTTGGTT
>NZ_JAAHGN010000225.1:0-8521 GCF_010672485.1 Moorena sp. SIO2C4
CCCCTGGTATTTGGTGTTTAAATAAGCACGATAAGGGAGAATATATCTTTCTTTCTCCGGGACATGAACTTAACTTACCGCCAGCACCACCATTGGATGAGTCACAAAATCCCTATCAGGGTTTAAACTCCTTTGACGAGAAACATAGTTCACTGTTTTTCGGTAGAACATTACTAATAGAAAAGTTAGACTATTTTGTCAAAGCTAATCCCCTGACAGTGGTGTTGGGTGCTTCTGGTTCGGGTAAATCTAGCTTGGTCAAGGCCGGATTAATTCCCAAACTACGGCAAGATAATACCGAGAAATGGTGTATTTTGCCAACCATCCGTCCTGGTGAGACTCCCTTGGAAGCATTAAATAATGTGCTGACTGATGCTAAGTTACCAGGGGTAGAGCCACAAAACCCCCAGCATAACCTGGCAATGAGCATTGATGTTTGGGCGAAAAATAACCCCAACTCTAAGTTATTACTGTTTATTGACCAAAGCGAAGAAATTATTACACTCTGTCAAAACTTAGATGAGCGTAAGGAGTTTTTCCAACAGATACTCACAGCCATCAATGCCCATCGGGATAAATTACGGGTAGTATTAACCCTACGTTCTGATTTTGAACCCCAAGTCAGGGATGCTGGCTTAAAGTTGGCACCGGAAGTACTAAATCAATTGGGAACTAAGGTACTGATAAATCTTTGGCAAAGTGGACGATTTATTGTACCGGCGATGACACGAGGGGAACTAAGGGAAGCGATAGAAAAACCGGCTCAAGCACGGGTAATGTATGTTCAACCCCACGAATTAGTAGAACAATTGATTGATGAAGTGGCGGATATGCCCGGAGCATTGCCCCTGCTGTCTTTTGCCTTAAGTGAACTGTATCTCAAGTATTTAAGGCGGCAACGGCAGGCACAATACAGCGGTATTACTATTGACCGAGCGTTGACTCAAGCCGATTATATGGAATTGGGGGGAGTAATGCGATCGCTAACTCAAAGGGCTGATAAAGAGTATCATTTGCTAGTTCAAGAAAATCCCGCTTATGACCAAGTAATCCGTGATGTGATGCTGCGGATGGTGGCACTAGGTGGGGGTGAGTTAGCCCGTAGGCGGGTACCGTTATCGGAACTAGAATATCCACCACCGAAAAATGGTTTAGTGAAGGAAGTAATTGAGCGCTTTAGCAATGCACGGTTACTGGTTATTGGAGAAGATGCTGAGGGGAATCCCTATGTGGAACCTGCCCATGATGCTTTGGTGCGGGGTTGGCAAAGGTTGCTGGAGTGGAAGCTTGAGAATGAGGAAAATTTACTTCTACAACGGCGGTTGACTCCCGCAGCCCAGGAGTGGGAAAGCCAGCAACAGGCAAGGTTTCTTTGGAATGCTAACCCTCGTCTTGATTTGTTGAAAAAGGTATATTTATCCGATGATAACTGGCTTAACCAAGTAGAAGCTGAGTTTGTGCGGCGCAGTATTGGGCGAAAAAGCTTTAATACTCGTCGGAATTGGGGTGTTGCGATCGCAGTTATGCTAGGGTTAGGTACGGGTTTGGTCTTTTCTTTGATTGGACAGAGAGAGGTACTGATAGGTCAAGTCAGAACTAATATAAAATCTGCAGAATCGACCTTACCAAACCAAGAGTTGGATGCGTTGCTTAACAGTTTACGGGCAGGGAAAGTTCTTAAAGATTGGCCTGGATACTTATCCCTATTCAAGCCAGAAAGTGAGCTACCGTTTTTAATGGAGCCAGAAAGTGAGCTTCAACATCAATTGTTACGAACTTTGCAAAAGGTATTCTATTTAGCGAAAGAACGTAACCGCATAGAAGTGCCTCAAAACTTTAAGAAGATGTTTTTTAAGGATGGTGAGTTACTGATTGCTACAGCAGGAGATGATGGTATTGTCCGCTTACAAGAGTTGATGGGACAACCACTAGCCCAAGTATTTTCAGGACATAAAGGTGAAGTCAATCTTGATATTAATAAGGATGGTCGCTTATTAGCAACCATTGACAAGCAATGTACTGTTCGCCTGTGGAACTTGGAAGAAAAACAGGAAGAGCCACCAAAGCTTATAGCTTCTATCTCACAGTCTAAAGATTGCGAAGTGAGCGGTGAGGTGAGCGGTGAGATCATTTTCAGTCCTGATGGCAAGAAGCTTGTAGCCTATAAAGACCGAACAAGCACTATCTACCTGTGGGACTTAACGGGAAATGAACCGAAGCTATTAAAAAAGGATCAAGACAATTTCAGTAGTATTAGCTTTAACTCCAAGAACCAGCTAGTTGTAGCTGTAGCTAACGAATCTGACTATACCCTCCGCTTGTCAGACTTTGTGTCTGGCAGTCAGTTAGCAGAGTTTAAAGATTTTTATGGGTGTTATTCGTGTGAGAGTCAACTCTTTGGGAACCTCGTTTTTAGCCCTGATGGTACATACTTGGCAGCCGCCTATGGCACTGATAACAGCATTGCCTATGTTGTTAGTTTAGATCATGAATCGTGGGAGAGTTTTAAACCCCTAAGCAGAGCTGCAAGCATCAGTTTTGATGCCAATAGTCGTCTGATTATCGGTCAACAGAATAATGGTATTATTAGTGTTCATGATTTATCTGGGTCTCATTCTTTACAATTTGAACTGAAAGGGCATCAAGGTAGTATTGGTGAGGTTATTTCTAGCTCGAATGGCAGAAAAATTGCTAGTATAGGTGATGACAAGACTATTCGCTTGTGGGAAACAGAGAACAAGCAAGTGGAAGAGTTAATCCCAATTGAGGGGAAGTTTAAAAGTCTCAGCATCAGCCCCGATAGCAAGCAACTAGCTGCTGTAAAAGAAGATGGGAGTGTCCATTTGTTAGATTTGAATGCTAATAATAATAAGTGGGAGCAATTTGCAGATATTCAAGGCATAAGTCAAATCATTTTTAGCCCTGATCGTAAGCAATTGGCTGCTGTAGACAAAGATAATACGATTAGCCTATTAGATCTAAATGGAAAGGAATTGTATCCACCCCGAAAATTCAAAAAACCAATTAGCCAGCTTATTTTTAGCCCTGATAGCAAGCGTCTGGCTGTTATAGAAAATGATGATGGTATAATCCATCTGTTGGATTTGAACAAAAAAAACTGGAAAACCTTGCCCTTCAAATTACCTCTTCGTATCGCTTTTAGCTCGGATGGCAGGCTGTTGGTGGTGGATTTACTAGATGACGAACATGTAGATAAACCCACTATCGTCTTAAAGGAATTGAAGCCTGGTAATGAATTGGATTCTGGGAAGGAATTAGTTCGGTTTAAGGGTGCTGAGAACCCCAGATTCAATAAGAATAGTATTGTTCTTAATACTCAGGGTAACTTATTAGCAGCTATTGCGGACAGCGATTATATCCATGTATGGGATATATCAGGAAAATTATTGACTGCTTTCAAAGGGCAGCAAAAAAACAAATTAACCAGTATAAGTCAAAGTGCTGATGGTAGCTTAATAGCTACCCTTGACCAGAATGGTACTGCAAAGTTGTGGCAGTTTGGAGGATTGGATGAACTCCTATCCAAGAGTTGTGATAGGGTGCGTGACTATCTTGAGAATAACCCCAATGTTGACAAGAGCGATCGCAATCTCTGCGAGAATGTACCAAAATTGGCGATCACCGAAGACTAATCGCACTCCAAAAACTCTTGGCACACAAGTGCGATCACTTGTAGGCAGATTTACTACGGTTGCTTGGGAAGTGCGATTGGCCGTAGGCCACGCTACGCGAGTCACGCTTCGCTTCCGCTAAAAGCGATCGCACTCTCGTTAATCTTGGTTGAGAAGTCGTGCGCTAAACGTAGCTATGCCTCTAGGGCTTATCCCACCGAAAGCATTACCTACGAGTTCGATTTGCTATCAGCAACAGATAGTGAACGCATCCATTCATCCAAATCGTCAGGTTTCGTAAAGTCCAACAACGCTTCCCCCAAAGCTTCAAGCTGAGGGAGGGATAAGGCTTGAACCTGCGCTCGTATTTCTGGGGACACTTCGCCAATGCGACGCAAGAGTTGGCGGAGTATAAGAGATTGTTCCCCTTCGTAACGGCCTTCATCCTTAATGTCTTGATAAATTACAGACTGCTCCATGATATCTCTGCGTAAAACCTGGTTAATGAAGTTCCTCTTTAATAATAGCCCTGCTAGAATCCCAGCGGACGCAGCCACATTGGTCTGTATCCTCATTTCTGGAATCGCCTCAACTCTTGCAGCCACCTGACGCAAGGTTTGAGCAGCGTCGGGGGTTTGTGTCAGCACAGCCAAGGGCAATAACCCCGTCGATTCCAGAAACGGCTGAGTTGGTTGTTCCCATAGCCGAATCACCTCAAATTCGTGACGAGTACCAGGAATCTCAAACGCTGTCTGATAAACGAGTGCAGAAGTTGAACGGGTTAAGTAAATGACCACTTGGCGCATCTGCTTATTGGGAAAACGGCGGAAAACTCTTAGGCGGTAATCTGCCATTCTGAAGGCCATAGTTGAGTCAGGTTTAGTCTGAAACTCGACGTGAAGGACAAAATCATCAGAATTCAGCAAAATCAAAGCATCCGCTCGAATGGGTTCAAGGGACAGTTCAGATGGACTGAGTTGGGTCATGGTGATGGGTTCACCAAGTAACCAGGAGGCAAAATCTTCCGAAAAGCTTTCAGCGAGGAACTTGCAGGTATTATCGAACATTAAACGATTATATCAGAGTGCCCGTCTCAGGGATTCTGCTGGATCCCGACTCCCGACTCCCTCGGTGCGCTTTCCGTAGGCGAATTAAATTCGCCACGGGTCGCACCGCTCCCGACTCCCGACTCCCTACTCCCTCAAACCCGGATTATTCAACTGCTTCATAAAAAACTCTTCCAAAGAAGGACGATTTAAAGTCATATTCATCAATTGGGCATCCATCAGCCGGAGGGAAGCCATAAACTCTTGGGGTTCCCCTCGCAATTGACCGTACCAGCAATCATCCTCAAATTCCAATTCCATCAACCACCGTTTGATAATCTCTATATTCCCACCTTTGCCTTTAACTCGGTAGGTGTTATCGGTACCCAAAAGTTCATCTAACGCTCCCATACAAATTAATTCCCCATTAGCGAGAATAGCGATGCGATCGCATATTTTCTCCACATCTGACAACACATGGCTGTTGAAGAAAATAGTCTTGCCTTGAGCTTTCAGAGACATAATAATTTCCCGGATTTGGTAGCGTCCCATGGGGTCAAGACCGGACATGGGTTCATCGAGAAATACTACTTCTGGGTTATTAATCAGTGCCTGGGCCATACCGATGCGCTGGAGCATCCCTTTAGAATACTGACGTAGTTGTTTCTTGCGTGCTGCTGATTGGGACAATCCTACTAGTTCTAACAGCCGAGGAATGCGTTTACGTTTTACCTCATGGGGAATTTCAAATAGTCCAGCCGTAAAGTGCAAAAATTCCCAGCCAGTGAGATAGTCATAGAAGTAGGGGTTTTCTGGTAAGTAACCAATGCGCTGCTTGACCTTTACATTACCAAGGGGATGTCCCAGTAACCATCCTTCTCCGCCAGTAGGACGGACAATTCCTAGTAAGGTTTTTAAGAGGGTAGTTTTCCCGGCTCCATTTGGACCGAGTAATCCAAAGGTTTATCCCTGATAGACCGTTAGGGAGCAATTTTTCAGGGATTCAATTTTTTGATTGAGCCAGAAGCCAGTGCGGTAGACTTTGCGCAGTTGGGAGGTCTGAACCACTGGGATTGCTTCAGAGGTGGTGAGTTGGGGGGGGAAAGTGAGAGTAGATTGCTCCATCCTGTTGCTCAGAAATGAGGGATATAATCTATATTTATTTATTCCCTATTTTGGGGGTGTTTGTGTCTATTCTTAATAAAATTCCTGATAGCTGATCGGGTAAGGTCTGGCTGAATGTTTACGGTCAGTCTTGCTGGATTACTCTTGAGCGAAAAAGTCTACTAACTGCTGACCAACCTCAGGATTGTATAAGCGTAAGTAATTCCAGTAATTACCCAAAACTTGCTTGACATAGTTTCTGGTTTCACTAAAGGGTATAGTTTCCACAAATTCATCTAAATCAATGGGTTCATTTTCCTTTAGCCATTTCCCTACATTACCTTGACCAGCATTGTAACTAGCAATGGCGAATGCGGAGTTATCCTTATACACGCGATGGCTATGGGCAAGAAACCAGGTTCCTAGTTTAATATTATCGTTGGGATTATCGAGTTTATAGTCGTTAAAATTGATGGATTTCCCTACCCAAGCTGCAGTACTGGGCAACATTTGCATTAAGCCCATGGCACCAGCAACTGATGTAATGTTTGCCTCAAATCGGGACTCTTGACGAATTAAGGATATAACCAGTAGAGGATTAATGTTACGCTGTTTTGACTCGGTTTCGATTATCTCTAGATAGGGAAAGGGATAGAGGGCTTGCCAGTAAGCCGGTTTTTTCCTGATTTTCTGGTACTGCTCCTGTTCTTGGGAGGTTTCTCGGTCTTCGAGAGTCTCTACCTCGGAAATTCCTTTGAGGTATTCTCCCATCGCCAGCCTGAACAAGCCATCAGTAAACTGTTGTGGCACAGTCGGCTTGAGGCGAGTTTGAAATTCCCCTTGCCATAGGCTCCAAGCATCCTGGTCTTGACCAAGCTGATACAATTCCTTCAAAGCTGCTGAGCCCACAGGTAACTCGGGTCGCACCGTTGGCCAGTTTAACGTAAGGGATGACTGGCGCAGTGTGGTAAAGTCTCCCACATCCCAACCCAACTGTACCGCTGAGCGCCAAGCATAGTATGATTGAATATGATTGGTAATTACCTGCTTAAACGCTGCTTCGGCTTCCTGCTTCCGTCCTAGCTGAGTTGCCCATTTTCCCGACCAAAACCCTGCCCGACGGGCGATCAGACTGTGGGGATTATCCTTAAGGATCGGCTGAACGTTATGCCAAGCTGTCAGGATGTCTCCGTTTTGTGCCGCCTCTTGAGCCATCTGCCAGCGATAGTCCGCTGCTGCATCAGAATTGCTATAGTTGTCGATTAACAATTGATAGGCTTGCTCAGCAGCGTTGGGACTTTTGAGTTGCTCTAGAGTTTTGGCTTTGGCCAAAAGTGCCTCAGCAGCTCGGTCGGGAAAGCGATCGATAACTTGGTCTAAATACGGGATCTTGTCAATGGGTGGTTCTAGTTCAGCTAGTTGGAGATAAGCCAAGGCAGTTTCCTTGGCATCGGGAAATTCCTCGACCATCTTTTTATAAGCCAGTTTAGCTGCTCTGGGCTTTTGAGCATACTGAAGTGCTCTAGCCCCTAAGTAGCTATGCTTAGGTAATGGTTTAGCATTGCCATAAGCAGCACTGGCTTGAGCATATTTGCGGTCTTTCCAATAGGCTAATCCGATCGCTTCCCAATCTTTCGGCTGGATTATAGCACGATTTTTATCATCGACAGATTTTCCGTAATTACTAACTAGTTGATCTAGCACTAGGGTAACCCCTGGTTGGTCAAAGGTATACCTGGCTAATAACAGCATCAGTTCAGGTTGATTGGGCTGATCCTTAAGCTTTTGCTGGATTAATTCAATGATGCGAGGATGAGAAGGATAGTTTTTCAGTGCTCGTTCCCAGTATTTTGGCTCTTCCGCAGAAAAGTCATACATCTGCTGTATTTTTGCCAACCAGGGCTGCTCAAAACTCCAGATGGTGCTGGCATATTTCGGAGCAATAGATTCCTTTTCTGGTTTGCGGTAGGGTGAATCATCTGACAAGAAGGCATACAAGGCTTCAGCTGCCACTGGCTGATTACCATAGCGTTGGAGCAACTCCTGCCAAGCTTGTTGGGCTTGAGCTTTGTCCCCAGTGAATTGGTAAGCCTGTGCTCGTTTGAGCACAATATGTCCTGCTAATACTGGATATTCCCACTCTAATTTATCTAACCAACGCAGTGCCTCCCTTCCCTGCTGCCCAGCTATAGCATCAACGGCCAATAGGTAACGAGCACGACCACGATTGAGGGATTTTGGTCCAATTGCGATCGCTTCGAGTTGTGCCACCCGCTCCTCGGGGGATTGAGATGCTAGTTTTAGTACTGTAGTGTCCTTGGGATTTCTGCGCCCCATGATTTGCTGGGGGAGCAACACTACCCAACTGGTTAATCCTAGCGGGTTCTTGGGATCAATCAACACTAAGATGCTGATCGAGATCAGCAGTAGGCTCAATCCCACACTAGACGCTAGTAGGATTTGTCGTCTGGTACGCTGCCGCAATTGCTGGCGCAATAAAGGATAGTAGCGGGAGAATTTCAAACGTGACCGTTTCATAGAGCCTCCTTCTGATGCACGTCCATATTAGGATGAGATTTTGGGAATAGAAAGCTCTGTGACATCATCTCCGGCAGCATTGGTATTGTTAAGCTTGAGTAATTGGTGATTATGATCACTCAACGAGCCATTACCAATGCACCATTACTCTGACCCAAAAACACCTTTAACTATAAACACTACTGAAAGAACCGGACAGGA
>NZ_JAAHGN010000226.1:0-8510 GCF_010672485.1 Moorena sp. SIO2C4
TGGTCAGCTTATTTGATTCAAAAGCTGTTCGATGTAGCCTGCCCTATAGGCATAAGCTAATAGCACCTCAAGTAGCACCATCTGTAGCGCTTAAACTGATAGCACCTCAAGTAGCGTGTGCGTAGCACATAAGCTGATAGCTTACTCAATTATTGATTTACAGCCCCACCTTTTGGACTATTTTCCGCTGAGGTCGCAGTCACAGGAGGGTTAGACTGATCAAAATTAGCCAAGTCTTGAAAAGCGTTGGCTAAAACCACTAGGGCTTGTTGGCGGTGCTTAACGCTTTCTTGTACTCCTTGGACTTGTTTTTCTAGTGCTGAAAGTTTTTTTTGGTTAGCTTCTAAGTCAGTTGCCAGATTCGATGGCACTTGGTTTTTAAGTTCAGATAGCTGACGTTCTAGCTGTTGAACTTGTTTTGCTATAGCAATTCTATCTCCCATGAGGTACAAAGGTATCCCCCGTTGGTCCCCCTTTTTAAGGGGGACTTTGAGGTTTATAACTGTACCTCATAAATTCAATCAACGCTATAGTTCTAATTCTCCCTGAGCCTCTTTCAATGACGTAATTTCTGTAGTTAGCTGCTTGAGCTGGGTATAAAAGAAATATCCTGTCCATGCTCCTGCTGCTCCCACCATCAAGATTAAAATCATCCAAATAGCGGTGAAGCGACCCATTTTTTTCTGTAGCTGCTTTGTTTCTTGCTCATGTTTCTTCTTATCGGACATGGCAGTCATTTGAAATTCCACCAATGCTTCAGCGACTTCTTCGATATGTTGCTGTTGGAGATTAGCAAGAGGATTGGCTGGGGTAACAACAGGAAGGGCTGTGTTGGGAAGGGCTTTGTTGTCTATAAAAAAATCGTTGATCGTGCTTTTTTCACTTAGATGATTGTTGTTAGACATGGCCTTGATTAGAAACTGTTTAGTGTTGAGGGTTGATAGCAAAGAGAACAGTGATTAGTTAGTAGGTAGTAGATAGTAGGTAATTTATGATCAACAATGGGCAAAATTAATTGAGTAATACTCTAGTGTTTAGTGTTTAGTGTTTAGTGTTAACCATCAATAATTAATAAAAAAAATACCATTTTAATTGAGTGGTTTTCCAGGAATTTACTGGTGCAAATTGCTGCTGCAACTGCTTGTAAGTCATAGCACCAAGGGGACTGATGGCAGCAATACTACCTCCTAGGATCACAATACTTAAAACCAGCAAGATTTGGAGCCGTTTCACTGAGGCTTCTAGGGCTTGCACCTCCTGTTGCAGCCCATTGATAACTCTAAGTGCTCTGAGGTCAGACCATATACTATCTTCTTGAAGAAATTCGCAATCGCTATTGTTGTCAGTCGTAATCATTGTTTGAATACTCCTTCAATAAAGGTTTCTTGCTACCTTCTAAGTGATTACTGAGTAAGCATTCAGCCGTTGGCCTACGGCCAACGGCTGAGAGCTGAGGGCTGAGAGCTGAGGGCTGAGAGCTGAGGGCTGAGAGCTGAGGGCTGAGAGCTGAGGGCTGAGAGCTGAGGGCTGAGAGCTGAGGGCTGAGAGCTGTTCGCCTAGGGTGCGTGGCACAGGCTTCTAGCCTGTGAAGTAGCGCATATGCTTACATTACTGATCAGCGATCATTAACACAGAGATGATGTTCTGCAGAGAGCTCTGTTTTTCTTTTCTCTCGGATGCAGCGGTTTCTGCTGGTGTTTGGGGTGCAGTTGCTTCTGGTGAACTCGGAGTAGGTTTAGACTGAGAGTTTTCATTACCATCAGTAGCTAGAGATAACAAAGATGCGATCGCTAAAATACTTAGCACCATTGCAAATTGTCTAGTTACCAGTATTGCAACTTGTCTCATGGTATTTTTCTCCTTGAGTTGTATAGACAAAACACGTTGCTCAAATGAGTTAGTGCTTAAGAGCTGTTTCGGCAGATTCTGGTTCAGAACTAGCTTTGAGTGTCTTGTCTTTCTGAGCAGCGTCTGTAGTAGTAGGGGAGTCAGCACTCGGCAACTTTGTCTTTACTTGAACTAGTTTTTCCTTAGCCTGGTCAGTCAGCTGTTTAGTAGTTTGTTGTGCTTGACCAGCAACCTCAGAAAACTTATTTTGCCTATTCTCCGCTACTTTTTTAGTAGTTTCTTGCACTTGAGTGGTGACATCAGAAAGCTTCTGTTGAGCATTACCAGTCACCTGTTTAGCAGTCTGTTGCACTTGAGTAGCAATCTCATAAAACTTCTCTTGGGCATTGCCCGCTACTTTTTTATTGGTCTGTTGTGCTTGACCAGCGACCTCAGAGAGCTTCTGTTGAGCATTACCAGTTAGCTGCTTAGTGGTCTGTTGTGCTTGACCAGCAACTTCAGAGAACTTATTTTGGCTATTCTCCGCTACTTTTTTAGTAGTTTCTTGCACTTGAGTGGTGACATCAGAAAACTTCTCTTGAACATTACCAGTCACCTGTTTAGTAGTCTGTTGCACTTGACCAGCAACCTCAGAAAACTTATTTTGGCTATTCTCCGCTACTTTTTTAGTAGTCTGTTGTACTTGACCAGCAACCTCAGAAAACTTATTTTGGCTATTCTCCGCTACTTTTTTAGTAGTTTCTTGTACTTGAGTGGTGACCTCAGAGAACTTATCTTGAGCATTACCAGTTAGCTCTTTAGTGGTCTGTTGCACTTGACCAGCGACATCAGAGAGCTTCTCTTGGGCATTCCCCGCTACTGTTTTAGCATTTTCTTGGACTTGAGTCGCTAGCCCCTGAGCCCCTTCCATCAGCCCCGCCATATCTTCCTTGGTTTTGGCGTAGTCATCTTTCAAGGATTCAGCCGCCTGAGCAACTTTTTGGTTGATGCCATCGGTATACTGCTCAGCGTTTTGCACCATCGCCTCGATCGCCATCACTCGTTTACCCCCCACACTAGCGATGGCGACAGGGGGAAGTCGGTAGGTGCCATCAGTGACACCACGCCAGCCCTTGGAGCCAAAGATATACTCAACTACCTTTCCAGTTTGGGGGTCGAATCTATAGTCCACCAAAGTACCTGCCTGATTCCCTCCGTCCGTCCACAACTGATGTCCCACAATCGATTCCACTGATGGGGGTTTTTTCGCTGCGGTTTCCGAGTCAAGGTAAACTAGAATGCTGTCGGAGCCAATCGCCTCAATTTCTGCCCAAGTAAATGACCGTTTTTTGCGACCCAGCAGTCCTGACTTGCAAACCAAACCCAAAACTTTATGAGCCATTGGGTCGAGCCACAGCTCAGCTACCCGACCAATTTCTTCAGTGTTTTGGCGATTCAGTACTATCCGGTTGATTACATCACTGTGCTTAATGGCAGTTTCTGATTGTGTGTTCATCAACGTTCTCCTTAGTTTTAAATCAGAGTTTTTAGAGCAAATCTGGTAGCATCGGAGTTGTTAACAACTGGCATTTGCCTCAATTGACTCTTTCGATCTCCTCCTCCCCTCTATAGTCACGACATTAGGCATCAGCTGGTTGTTTAGGCCGAAACAGAGTATTTACTTAGAAATTCGGCTCCTTTGATTAAGCTCTGATGAAAGATTAATCAAACTTTGTGAACAAACTGTGAGGATGCTAGTGGCCTTGGGCGCTAAAAAAGCTTTTGAATGACGGATATCAAAGCAACAACAGAATTCTTCTGTAAGCAGAAAATTGTCAACTGCTTGACCAGATTTGTAAACTATTGGGTTGGTGAAAATTCCTAACTCAAGGTGTAAGCATTCAGCCGTCAGCATTCAGCCATCAGCTTATTTTATCCAAAAGCTGTTCGGTGTCAGGATAGGCTGAGCCAGCGGTAAACTTTTCAGGACTTACGCATAAAGGCGTTTCTCGTACTTATGAGGTACACTCAATTTTATTCCCCCTACTCCCTACTCCCTACTCCCTGCTCCCTACTCCCTGCTGCCTTGCACTTGCTCCCCCAGCCACTTAGTAATTAGTTCTGGACAATTCTTCTTAAACCAACGCAGAGCAACAACTCTGAAGGCTGGTTTCGACATACGGGCAATTGATTTCATCATCCAGTTGAGGGAGCGAGATTGAAACTTTTTGTTGATCAGGTTGACTGAGCCGACATCGTAGAGGCAATCAAGGATGAGCTTCACGGTAGCTTCTTCCCTCTCTACTAAATGTTCCAGCAGCAGCAGGACATCATGCATACGCTCGTTTTGCATGCGCTCTTCTGCCAAGATTTTCGGCACCTCGACCAATGGTTCGGAAGATGTCATCATACTGGTGGTATCGATACTTGACTGTTCCAGGCTTGGATTCATTCCTGACACCCTAATCAATAATTTACCTATTTTCTAGTAACTATAACCTAGGATTGCGTCAAAATTGAATTGATCAGCATTAGGTACCCTTACACAAGCATTGGAAGAGTTTGCCACGAATCACGATCAAGCCCTTGATCATAGCTAGCGATCGCGCTTTTTTAGTAATCTGATTACTCATCTCATTTTTTCGGATTGCTTCCGGTAGGGGAAAAGAAATATAATCTGAGCATCCTAGTCCCAAGAAAGAGCAGAAGCAAGGATAGCTAATGAATAACCAGCCCATCCTCTCCCCATCATCGTCCATTTACCCTAGATAGCCAGTTAAGTTTGTAATCGCTGACTATCTCTACGGGGTCGGTCTTTCTCTGTAAAGGCTTGCTGAAAATTTAATCACAATTAAATCACAATTAAATCACAATTTAATACTTGATGCGATCGCGAACAGCTCCACTTCCAGGCCCACCTTTTTTCTCATTCGCAGCACTTTTTTCGAGAAATCCAATAATCTTCCCGGCCACATCCACCCCAGTCGCCTTTTCAATTCCTTCTAGTCCTGGTGAAGAATTAACTTCCAACACTAGCGGACCACGATGGGAGCGTACCATGTCTACCCCAGCTATGGGTAATCCCATGGCTTTAGCAGCACGAATTGCTGTGCTACGCTCTTCAGGGGTTAACTGGATTTTTTCTGCTGTTCCCCCTCGGTGTAGGTTCGAGCGGAATTCCCCTTCTGCTCCCTGTCGCTTCATTGATGCCACTACCTTACTATCAATCACAAGGCAGCGAATATCCATACCCCCTGCTTCTTTGATAAATTCTTGGACTAAAATATTGGCGTCTAAACAGCGATTGGCTTCAATAACGGACTTGGCAGCTTGATGGGTTTCTGCCAGTACCACCCCAATGCCTTGGGTACCCTCCAATAGTTTAATAACCAAAGGAGCACCACCTACCATCTCGATTAAACCGTCAATATCTTGGGTTGAATGGGCAAAGCCAGTTACGGGCAAACCAATACCTTCACGAGAAAGGATATGTTGAGAGCGTAGTTGATCACGGGAGCGGGAAATTGCCTGAGTTGGATTAGCACTAAAAACATCCATCACTTCAAACTGCCGTACAACAGCGGTGCCATAGAAGGTCTTTGATGCCCCGATCCGGGGAATAATGGCATCAAAGTTTTCTAAAGGTTTTCCCTGATCTAGCAGAAGTCAGAAGTCATTTGTCATTTGTCAGAAGTCAAACTCTTGCGCTTCTTGATGCAGTCGCTCATGGGGGAAACCCCCAAGACCGTAATGGTGCTTTTTCCGTTGGCGAATTAAATTCGCCACGGGTCGCACCTCTGCATCGCTTACAAAGGGTGTGAGACTAATGTCGATGTCCTAACTGCCCTGGCGACTGCTATACTTGAGGTGATGCGCGAATAAGCGATGCAGCAAGGGAACAGGGGATTTCCCCCACTCGCGCTTGGGATCTTGACAACAGGTAACCATTTGTTTAATCTGAGTTACGGAAAGCACCTCAAGCAGCTTGAGCCTTGGCCGTTGGCCACGCTACTTGAGGTGCTCACGGCTGACGGCTGATAGCTGAATGCTTACGAATAGGGAATAGCGATGCATCGCTACCTCCTACTCCCTAAAATCCAGGACGAAAGTACCTCACCAAATTAATAAATGCTATAAAATGCTATAAAATTGCATTTGTCCTGCAAGCCTGCAAGTATGCATCAATGATTAGCGGTTTAGTTCTTCCTCAATCATCCGTTCATAAACCTTTGGCAAGTGCTTACTCATGCTATTCGTTTCTATGCCATAACCTAGACTTGTCCAAGTACCGGACAACCGCCGCAAAACTTTATCTAAATTTCCTTGCCGCAATTCTTTGGGAATATCCATCCCCCAGGCTCTACTATCCTTGAGCCAATCGTGAACCACAGCATCCTGGAAGTGTGCCTCAAAGCTATACTGCTTCCAAAACAAAAAGCCTGAGGGTCTGGGGTGATAGCTTTGTGCCTTTGCTTTCCAGGTGATATCAAGGAACTGATACCGTCCCGCCGCTGTGCTACATTTTCCAACATTAGGACCAGCGACTATGGGAACACATATTTCAGGATGACGCCTTAAATCAGAAACGTGTTGACCCCCATAGATAATCGTGTAGGGTTGGGGGTCATTAGCTTCACTAGCGGTGATAGTACGCATTAGGGCGCGAATGTAAGGATCTCCCCCCCTCATCACTAAGGGAGGGGTGCCGTGAATACTGGTAGGATAATCAGATAGCGTACGCTCAACCGGGTAGTAAGCCCATCTATTAAAAACATGTCTGAGATAAATCCCCAATAATAAGCTCACTATCGCTAAGGCTGAAATATTGTAAAATAAGCCTTTGAGTGTAAATTTATAGGAAGTATTTGGAAATCCTCTTAACTTTCCGTACTTCTGCCGGGGTGATGAAGACACTCAGTTGACTAATCCTTACTAGTGTTAATAGTGTGAACTTAATAGTGTTCACAAAATGCGATTGACGGAACGTCACGCTACGCGAACGCTCAACACTCCCTCAACCTACGTCAGCAAATAGCTGTTCCCAGCTGTGATCGGGAGCTTCTGCTGAGCTAACCACTTCTACTATTTTATTCCGAGCTTCCGGTTCCGACAGCGCCTCAACACAAACTTCTGCTACTTTGGTGCGAGGTATGCTACCTTCAAATAGAGTATCTGCGCCAGACATGACCATCGGCTCTGAGTTGTCTTCGTTTCTGAGACCACCTGGTCGCACAATAGTGTAAGTCAAGCCACTTTTTTGGATATATTCCTCTGCTTGCTTCTTCCAGACCAGAATCAGCCAGAATAGGTTGAGGGGATGGAAAAACTGGGGCACACAGAGGGAGGAAACCAATACAAAGTGTTCTACCCCTTTTTCCTTAGCACCATCTACTAAATTTTTAGTCCCTTCGTAATCCACCTTGTAGGGTGCGGTTGGGTCAAAGCTAGGGCGAGCCTCACTGGCGCACAGCACTACAGTACTATCTGCGATCGCGGCACGGATACTCTCGGGTTTGAGCACATCCCCCACCACTAATTCTGCTGCTGGTGGTAATGTTTCTTGAGCGTACTCTAGATTTCGCACTAAAGCCCGTACAGGAATATCACGCAAAACGAGTTCCTGTACAATCCGCTTTCCTGTTTCTCCTGTTGCTCCAGCTACACATGCTTTCATAGCAATTTCCGTACAATTCACCTAGTAGCTTAGCTAGTTTACCAGTTATTCTGAGTGAAAATTAAACTAGGCCATTCAATCGAGAATTATTGGATTTTGTCTTGATGCAATAGCGAGTGGGGGAAACCACGGCAGTCGCTCATGGGGGAGACCCCCAAGACCGCGCTGCCTCCCCAAGACCGCGCTGCATCGCTTCCGTAAACCCCAACCTCTCGGTTGTATAAGTTTCATGGTCATGTGTTCTTCGCTTTCTGGGTCGATCTAATTAAAACCTGCTATAGTCAGTGATCTAATAACTGATCTAATAACTGATCTCGCATCACCAGAAACCCAGCTAGATCAGTCCCCCAAACTTTACACTTGTTTACATAGCTCAACTTGTTTGTGTCCGACTCCTGATTAACTCAGCCAGAGGAGTAGGATAAGCAAGAGCGACCCATGGACATTTCTCAACTAGGCTCTCAACTAGTTTCTGAACTAGTCACAAGGCAATCAAATGAAGAGGATGATGTATGCGATCGCATTTTATTAACCATCAGTCAATTGAGGCAAAACAGGTGGATTTGAATACTACTGCTATAAAGGCCGACACTGACCCTATTGTTCCATCAGCGTCTTACTCAGGTAGTGAGCCGACTCGGTTTCAGTGTCATTTTCAAGACTGTATGGAGATGTATGCTTCAGCTGAGCAAGTAAGTGCCTATCTAAATACTCACCAGGATTGGTTTTGTCGCTGCGCTCATCCGATGAAAGTAGAACTGCTCACAGACAATGGCTATATTTTGACCATTGGTAGCTTTGGCGCATTTGGCTATAAGGTTGAACCAAAAATCGGTTTGGAATTGCTACCTCAAGACGAAAATTCCTATCAGATTCGGACAATCCCCATCCCGAATCACGTCAGTCCAGGCTATGAGCTTGATTTCCAGGCATCTCAGACCTTAGTAGAAGTACCAGCAAGGGAATATTTTCAAGAGCATCAGCTGGAATCGCAGTCCATACCATCAGC
>NZ_JAAHGN010000227.1:0-8498 GCF_010672485.1 Moorena sp. SIO2C4
TCGAGGTTGGCCTTCAGCGTATCGATCATCACGTTGCCCACGAGGTGCACGCGCGACGCATCGATCACTTTCTTATAAAGTAGATGAACTAGATGAAGATGATCCTGACTTTGAAGGCCCTGTGGGTCACCAAGTGATTTGCAACACAGGAGCACTGAGTAGTGCTCGGATGCCTACGGTAGATGAGGAGTTTCAAGGTGCAGCCGAAGCCTTTATGGAAAAGGCAGTCGATAATAAGAAGCCCTTCTTCGTGTGGTTGAACCCCAGTCGGATGCATGTATATACCCATTTGAAGCTTGAATCCCAAGGCGTCACCGGTCAAGGGCTCTTTGCTGATGGTATGGTAGAAAACGATAATATGGTGGGCGAGCTGCTCGACGAACTTGATGAGTTGGGTGTTGCGGACAACACGATCGTTATCTACACCGCAGATAATGGAGCGCAATTCTATAAGTGGCCTGATGGTGGGATGATTCCATTCCATGGGGAAAAGAATACTAACTGGGAAGGTGGTTTCCGGGTTCCCTTTTTGGTGCGCTGGCCTGCCCGTTGGAAAGGTGGTGTCGTGTCCAACGATATCATTTCCATGTTGGATTGGTTACCAACTCTAGCTTCGGCAACTGGAATTGAAGACCTTCAAGATATTAAGACTGAATTGCTCAACCCTTGTCTTGAAGAAGATCCTCCAACGGAGGTTACCTGCGATGGGACTGAACTCCCCGTGGTTTATGAAGCCAACGATCGGGATTTCCACCCGTTGCACCTAGATGGGTACAACTTCTTACCTCGCCTGGATTACCTTGACAATATCAACCGCCTTAAATTACTTCTACGAAACCTAAAAATTACTAAGTTGCCAGTAGAAAGACTCTGTGATGAAGAAACCCGTGTAGAAGCACTCTGTGAACTCCATGTAGAAGCACCCCGTCACGAGATGTTCTATCTCACGGACGATGCTTATCCCTCAGCTTTGCGCTATGACGATTGGAAACTGATCTTTACCGAGCAACGGGAAAAAGGTGCCAAGGTCTGGTCTGAGCCTTTTATTAAATTGAGGATACCTATTGTCCTTAACCTGCGTCGCGATCCTTTTGAGCGTGCGCCAGAAGAATCATCATACTATGACATTTGGAAGACCAATCATGCGTTCGTCATTCCACCAAGCCAATATTACGTTGCTCAATTCCTGGACACGTTTCGGGACTATCCTCCCCGTCAGGTTCCAGCTTCCTTTACCATTGATGGGCAATTGCAAGATCTGTTAGACGATCTTGAGAAGATGAGACTTGACGACTAAAGTGACCCCATGAAAGGGTTGGGGTGAGCAGTGCCCAACCCTGCACCTAAAAACTGAAATTTTGGGAGAAGAGACGATCGCCCTGCCACAGCTTTTCCATAGTTGGCTAATCATAGCTTGTCGTTTCTGCTCCACCCTCTAATAATCACGTTGAACTGTATTCATAAAGGAGTTTCTTAATTTATGCAACGAATCATGAAATCAGGCATTGCGATCGTAATGTCTATGATGCTTTTCCTCTCAGGAATGCTACCTTGGCTCCCAACAGCCCCAGCTTTTGCCAACGAAACCACGACCAAACCCAATATCATTGTGATCATGGGCGATGATATCGGCTGGTTTAACATTAGTGCCTATAACCTAGGCATGATGGGTTACGAAACACCCAATATTGACAGTATTGCCGATGATGGCATACTTTTCACTGACTTCTACGGTGAACAGAGTTGTACTGCTGGTCGTGCTGCCTTTATTACAGGTCAGAGTCCTGCACGCACAGGTTTAACCAAGATTGGATTACCTGGTGCGAAAGAAGGATTACAGCTAGAAGACCCAACCTTGGCAGAACTACTGAAGCCATTGGGCTACAAAACTGCTCAATTCGGTAAAAATCATTTGGGTGACTTAGATATGTTTCTACCCACTGCTCATGGTTTCGATGAGTTCTTTGGGAACCTCTATCACCTTAATGCGGAGGAGGAACCAGAGAACGAAGACTATCCAGAGTTAGGTAAATATCCTCTTTTTGACCTGTTTCGTCCACGGGGTGTCCTTCACAGCTACGCAGACAATACTAAACAATGTCCAGCTGGAGCAGAGGATGTCACAGACGAAGAGAGTCTTGGTCAAAGGGTTTGTGATACTGGTCCTCTGACTCAAAAGCGGATGGAAACCATAGATGAGGAGGTTCTTGACCGTACCCTTGCATATCTAGATGAGGTTGTTCAGCCAGACGCAAACGGAAATACAGATCCATTCTTTGTCTGGTTTAACAGCACCCGCAACCACATTTTCACCCACCTGAAGGACGAAGTGAAAGGCGTTACCGGACAAGGTGTCTACGCTGACGGTTTGGTGGAACACGATGGTCATGTTGGTCAACTTCTCAATAAGCTAGACGAACTCGGAATTGCTGACAACACTATTGTTATCTATACTACTGACAACGGTGCTGAGGTATTTTCTTGGCCTGATGGTGCTACCATTCCTTTCCGCAGTGAAAAGAACTCCACTTGGGAAGGAGGTTTCCGAGTTCCTGCAATGATCAAGTGGCCTGGTCATATTCCCAGTGGTGTAGTTTCCCACGATATTATCTCTCATCAAGATATGTTGCCAACGCTGATGGCTGCAGTTGGTGTGGACGATATCAAAGAGCAGCTTCTTACTGGCTATACTGCTGGCGATACAACTTACAATGTTCACATTGACGGCTATAACTTCTTGCCTTATCTAACTTCTCTAGGAGGCCCAGACTCAGAGGTAGCAACTCCTCGTGAAGAGTTCTTCTATCTGACCGACGGCGGTTTTCCATCCGCACTCCGGTTTGAAGACTGGAAACTGGTGTTTAGTGAAATGCAGGGTGAAGGGTTTGATGTTTGGTTTGACCCCTACGTAAATTTAAGGGGTCCTCGGATCATTAACTTACGTCGCGATCCATTTGAGAAAGCAACCTATGAGTCAAGCTACTACGATGACTGGCTAATTCGCCGAAGCTTCTTGATCGGTCCAGCAATTGGATATTTAGGCCAATTCCTCGAGACCTTTAAAGCCTATCCACCTCGGCAATTACCTGGCTCTTTTGGTATCGATAAGATGGTGAGCGATCTAATGGAGGAGCTGGAACATCCTGCATCGAACAATTAATTCAATTGTTACCGATTTGTCTCAATTTATAATAAGGGGAAGTTCATTCTTTCCCCTTTTTTTTAACATAATTAGGGCTTGCTGCATGAGTGTGTAAGCCATGCCAGACAACGGTCTCAATCATTTTTGGTTTCCCAAGTGCAAGGAAATGCTATCTAATCGGCTCAAAAACCTTGTACCGACCTGGGAAATTCCGTAAAACCTAACACCTAAAACCTTACCTACCACCTACCACCTATTCAAACCAGAAAATTACGACTTATTCTCCCAAACCCTAATTACCATGAATTATTCCTGGTTTTCCCATTTAATACGTCAACTTTCTCTAATTTGTTAGCATTACAAATGAGCGAATCAGATAGAATACTTGATCTGGGAGTTACTGTTGATACCTTTGAATCATTCTTCCAAGAAAAATTTTCCCAAGAAGCAGTAAAGGTTTATCAAGTAAAATTGCTAATATACAATCCTGTTGAGGAGATAATAACCGAATGGAAAAATTAGACAAGTACCGATTAATAATTCGCCAACTATTAACTAATCATGCCAGGTTAGAAGCCAATAATTCAGATTCAGAGATTGAAGGTCAACTTATTTTTGACACAGAACATGACCATTATCAACTTCTAGATATCGGCTGGGATGGACTCAAACGAGTTTATCACTGTTTTATCCATTTAGATATCAAAGATGGTAGAATCTGGATTCAGCGAAATATGACAGAAGCTGATTTGGCACAAGATTTGGTGGAAATGGGTATACCAAAAGAAGATATTATTCTCGGTTTACATCCCAGTTATAAACGTCCTTACACAGGCTATGGAGTGGCTTAGTGATATTCACCTTATGGGCTATGGGCACGCTACTTGAGGTGCCATTAGCTTTTGGCCAACGGCTGATAGCTGAACTGACCGCTGACCGCTGACCGCTGACCGCTGTTCGCGTAGGGCATATGCTTACATACTAATCGCTTTTCTAGTTCAACAATGAAGACTCCTTGGTTAAAATTACTTTTCTTCAAACTTTTCATCGGTTTCCTGACAGTATGCCTAGTCTTTGGCACTCCCACACCAGTCAAGGCATCTCCCACGGTAAATAGCTGCCCTGAAGGTATGACCTTCATTCCTGGGGGCACTTTCAAGATGGGTTCCGACGTTTACTACCCTTCTGAGCGCTCTGCGGAAGATGTTACCGTTGAGAGCTTCTGCATCGATAAATACGAAGTGACTAATGCGGAATTTGCCAAATTTGTCAAGGAAACTGGTTATATTACAGTAGCAGAGCGTCCCCTCTCCTCGGAACAGTTTCCCAACTTAACAGAGGAGCAACGGGCACCTGGTTCCCTAGTCTTTCAGATGCCGGACAATGGTGTTAGACCAGTCGGTTACCTGAGCTGGTGGAAGTGGACTCCTGGGGCTGACTGGCGACATCCCTTTGGTCCAAAGAGCAACATTAAAGGGAAAAAGAACTATCCCGTGGTCCATGTTGCCTATGAAGACGTTCAAGCCTATGCTAAGTGGGCAGGGAAGTCAGTACCCACAGAAGCCCAATGGGAATATGCTGCTCACGGTGGACTGGATGATGCTACCTACAGCTGGGGTGAGCAATACTCAGCCCAGAAGGCTAATACCTGGCAGGGATTCTTCCCCTTTTTCAACACCAAAGCTGATGGTCACACCGGCACTGCACCTGTAGGTTCTTTTGAACCAAATGGTTATGGTTTGTATGACATAACTGGTAATGTCTGGGAGTGGACCTCAGATTGGTATAGCATCGGTCACGATGGCAAATCCCACAGTCTTAATCCTACAGGACCTAATCAAAAAGAAAGCTTCGACCCCAGAGAACCGGGTGTTGCTAAACATGTCATTAAAGGCGGGTCTTACCTGTGTGCTCCTAATTATTGTAGTCGCTATCGTCCTGCTGCTCGGGAGTCTCAATCACCCGATACAGGAACCACTCACATTGGATTTCGTTTAATTATATAATTTCCAGTTGAGATGACTAGGACAGCAATTCTCATTTTGGGAAATAGGTGTTCCAATTGTGGGAATGCGGATAGTGTATTAATATCTAGATCACTTTTAGATTACTACTGAGAGTTGAAGCGAGCAAAACCACCAGGGTTGTTTGACACAATAGTCAGTTATTTTCGCTCCTGTCTGAAATCTCTGCCAGACTTGCGAACGGGCAAAAACACTCGCTATACAATGGAAGATGCCGCCCAAGCGTGCCTTTGGTGTGTTCTTCACCCAAACTCCATCATTCCTAGCTTACCAGCGCCAGGATGAAAAAACCTAAGTACAGGACAAAAACTTGAAAAGATAGAGAGGAAAAGGGTTTCATGGAAATAATCACAATTTTCGACGAAACCCCTATGAACCAGGTTAACTTGCTGGTGCAAACATTAAAACCTGATCTGAAATGGCATGGAGCGCGACTCAGTTTCCTGGCTTTGTTTCTGATTGCTCTTTTTCGGGTCAAAACTGTAAACTTTGCGGAACTAGCCACCGGGTTTATGGGTACAGCAAAAACAGCATCGAACTACAAACGGCTACAAAGATTCTTCCGAGACTTTGAGCTAGACTACTATGGTCTAGCTCAACTAGTCGTCTCAATAATGGCAATCCCTGAGCCTTGGGTTTTAAGCCCTTACCGCACCCAGTGGCAATTTGGTCACCAAACCTTCAATATTTTCACCTTGGGTATTGTTCCGGCGCGGAGTAGCCTTTCCCATGTTGTGGTGGATGCTTGACAAGAAAGGAAACTCCCACACCGCTGAACGTATAGACTTGTGTGAGGAGTTTATTGAACTGTTTTGTGAACACCAAATTGCTTATGTTGCTGCTGACCGAGAATTTGTGGGACAACAGTGGCTAGATTATTGGCTTTCACAACCCATGATGCCCTTCAGGGTTCGTATTCGTCATAGCGTACGCTTGGGAGATGGTCACACTACCTTCCCAGCTCGTGTGGTGTTTGCCCATCTTCAGATTGGTCAATCTCAAAGACTCTTGAGCACTCGCCTTTTGTGGGGTCATTGGGTGGATGTGGAGGCTCTTCGTCTCGAAGATAATTCTTTAGTGGTGGTGGTAGCTCCTCCAAAAAGCCCTCCGAATCTACTCAATGATTACGCTCACCGCTGGGGTATCGAAACTTTGTTTGGCATTTTTAAGAGTCGTGGTTTCAACCTCGAAGATACCCATTTACAAGATCCTGAGCGTTTGAGTCGCTTGTTTGCTTTGCTCACTATTGCTTTGTGTTGGGCTTTTCGCACTGGTCAATGGCTATGTCAATTCCAACCGATTGTCATCAAAAACCATGGACGTAAAGCTAAGAGTCTTTTTCGCCATGGGTTTGATTACCTTCGCCGTCTGTTTCTTAATTTAGCTCAGTTTGATGGTGAGTTTCGTTACTCTCTTCGATTTTTGTCCTGTACTTAGTGAAAAAACTATTAAACCCAATATATTTGGTTGTTTTGAACCATATTGCTGGAGCATTATTAATCTTTTTGGGTCTATTTTTTTCGGTGTTGGGATTCGCAAAGATCTGGCTTTTTCCTCACAGCACCTTACAATTTATGGGCTATAATTCGTAATCAGCTCGATCAAGTTTATCTTGTATGGTGGCTTGAACTATGAAACCAATTCACTACAGGCGTTTAATGAAAATGATATATACTTAGTCATAGTATGAGTATTTTTGAAAAACTCGAATCCAATGTACGCATTTACAGCAGATCGTTCCCCGCAGTCTTTGAAAAGGCGAAGAATGCTTTGCTTTACAGTGAAGAAGGCAAAAGATACATTGATTTTTTTGCAGGCGCTGGGAGCCTAAACTACGGACATAATCCCCCGGAAGTAAGTGCGGCCTTAATTGCTTACTTGCAAGAGGATGGCATCCTTCTGAGCTTGGACAAAGAGACCCGCGCTAAAAAAGAGTTTCTCGAACAATTTTCAGATTTAATTCTGACTCCTCGGAATCTTGAATACAGAGTGCAGTTCACTGGTCCCACAGGGACGAACGCAATCGAGGCTGCTCTAAAACTCAGTCGAACCGTAAAAAAACGGCGCGGCATTATCGCATTTACCAACGGATTCCACGGCCTTACTCAGGGCGCACTGAGTGTTACAAGCAACTCATACTATCGGAATAATTTCTCTTTACAGGATGCCTACGTGAGCTTCATGCCCTATGACAGCTATTTTGGTCCTGAGCATAATACAGCCTCTTTCTTAAGAAGAATGCTTGAGGATCCAAGCAGTGGCATTGATATACCTGCAGCCATCATCCTGGAAGCAATACAGGCCGAGGGTGGAGTTAATGTTGCCAGCAGGGATTGGCTGGAAGAGATTCAACAGATCTGCATAGACTTTGACATTCTGCTGATCATAGATGATATCCAAGTGGGTAACGGCAGAAGCGGCTCATTTTTCAGTTTTGAAGATGCTGGAATCAGCCCAGATATTGTAGTGATGGCAAAATCGATCGGTGGTGGACTTCCCATGTCTTTGGTGCTCATCAAGCCGGAACATGACCAGTGGAAACCGGGAGAGCATACAGGAACGTTTCGGGGTAACAACCTGGCTTTTGTTGCATCGATATCCTTGTTGAATTATTGGAAAGATGACGGTTTAAAAGATGCGGTAATCAGAAAAAGCCAGGTTGTACAAGATAGGCTGCAAAATATAGCCAACCAATACAAAGAGATGAACATGGAAGTTCGAGGGAAGGGATTAATCCAGGGCTTGAAAATTCCTGAAGAGGGTTTTGGCCGCAAAGTATCCAGAAACGCATTTAAACAGGGGTTGATTATTGAGACTGCCGGACCGTACAATGAGGTTCTAAAATTGCTTCCGCCTTTAACCATTGAAGATGAGTTGCTCCTTGAAGGTCTCGATATTATTGAAAAATCAGTTAAGCAATCGTTTGAATCACAAGAGGATCAAGCATGATCTTACGTCGTTTGCAAGAGATTATCGGAACCGAACATGAGGTATTTGCTGAGAATAAAAACTGGGTGAGTCGGCAGTTACTCTTGAAAGAGGATCAAATGGGATTCTCTCTTCATGACACCATTATATTTGCCAAGACAGAAACACCTATCTGGTCTAAAAATCATGTGGAGGCGTTGTATTGTGTGGAAGGTGAAGGTGAAATAGAAGTTATTGAGAGTGGAAATATTTATAAACTCACCCCCGGTACTCTGTATGCTCTGAATCTACATGAGGAGCATTACCTCAGGGCCAGCAAGGATATGCGGATCATATGCGTGTTTAATCCTCCCCTTAGTAGTCCAGAAGTGCATCTCCCGAACGGCCTGGTAGGAGCCGTTCGA
>NZ_JAAHGN010000228.1:0-8456 GCF_010672485.1 Moorena sp. SIO2C4
CGATCGCATATTTGATCAGTCAGCTCCCGCGTCGTGAGTTTGAGGTCGTTAACTAGGTTGTAGATACCTTGACAGCGGTTTTGTCTGGCGAACTCTACTGCCTGAACAATGTCGTCTCGATGAATCCTAAAGCTGACCCAAATCCCCAGTTTTGAGTAGCTCCTAAAAACTGGTTATAAATCAATCTTGCTCCAGTCATACTCGATGCTCCCCCTAGCAATTCCGGATTAACAAAATCCCCTAATCCAGAGATAAATACCAGCAAAGAACCTGCAGCAATTCCTGGTAGAGTTTGGGGTACGGTTACCTTCCAAAACGTTTGATAGGGATTTGCCCCTAAATCTGCCGCCGCTTCTAACAAACGTTTGTCTAATTTTTCTATAGACGCATAGAGAATCAACACCATATATGGCAGAAAGCTGTAAGCCATGGCAATCAATACAGCAGCACTACGATTGAGCAAATCCAACCCTGGTAGTCCAAGACTAGTCAGGACTGTATTGAGAACCCCAGTCGGTCGCAGAATGGTAATCCAGGCATAAGAACGCAGTAGAGAAGATGTCCACAACGGTAAGATAAAACCAAGCAGCAGTAAATTTTGCCACCGCTTGGGTGCTAGCTGAGCAATCCAATAAGCCACAGGAAATCCTAGCAGAAGACAAATCACAGTGGTTCCCATGGCCAAAAAAAGCGATCGCCCTATCACTTGCAAGATTACTGGATCAAATACCCGCAAATAATTATCAATACCAGAGGGATTGACCACATCTCCTGGTCTAATGTTGGGTACCAAACTTAGTTCAAAAATGACTAGGGTTGGCAGCACCAACAACAAAGCTAACCATATACCTGCTGGACTGAGCAATCCTAGGGGTTCTAACCACTGCCATCGTAAGTGTCTCTTATCTTGCATAACTGGGGACTCAGCAATGTTATCAGTAACGCTTTCAGTGTTATTTATCATTAGTTATTAGTCATTAGTTATTAGTCATTATTCCAAGATATATACCATTTTTTAATAAAAATGGTATATTTGATATATAAATTGAAAACTATTCAAAATGTGCTTGATTCTTTAGGATTTTATCACTCTAATTCTTGGAATGTTATTTGTTATCTCTAGCAATTATCAATAGCGTTACGCTCTTTTTTAGAGGTATTTTGAATGGTATGTTTATTTCTGCCGTTCCGTACTAGTTTCCTAAACTTTAGGGTGTTAAAAAGGGCTAATTCCTAACTCCTAACCACTGGTCAACTTAGTCCAGTAGCGGTCATAAAGTTCGCTAACTTCGTCAACAGGTGCAAGACCTTCACAACGTTCTAACGCTGATGATTCTGGAAACAAACTTTGATCCTCTTGGATTTCACGGGACAATAGCTTAAAGGCTTTTTGGTTTGGTGTGGCGAAGCTCAAGCGTTCACAAATTTGAGCAGCAACATCTGCTTCTAACATAAAGTTAATCCAAGCGTAGGCACCCTCAAGATTGGGAGCTGTTTTAGGAATTGCCAAGGTATCGGTCCACAAGGAAGAACCGCTTTTCGGTAGCACATACTGCAAATCTGGGTTTTCTGCCATGATTTCAGCAGCATCCGAGGAGTAACACATCGCAATCCATAAATCCCCACTCAGAATTTGCGATCGCCAAGCATCAGAAGAAAATGAAGCAATACTTGGTTTTAAGTCCACCAACGTTTCATAGGCTTTTTTAATCTCCTGGGGATTGGTAGAGTTGTACGAGTAACCCAACATTTTCAAAGTGGCACCCATCACTTCTCGCACATCGTTGAGCAAAGTCATCCGTCTCGATAATTTGTCTTTATCTTGCCAAAGATAGCTCCAATCCTCCGGTACTTTAGATAGTTTTTTGGAGTTGTAAATCAAACCCGTTGTTCCCCAGCTCAGAGGAATACTGTGCAAATTGTTGGGGTCATATATAGGATTGAGGAACTTAGAAAAAAGTCGATTCATTCCGATGATGCGTTCAAAGTCCAGTTTGAGCAACAGATCCAACTCAACCATCTTCCGCACCATGTAGTCAGACGGGTAGATAATGCTATAGGCTCCGCCCCCAGAAGCCTGAAGTCGAGCAAGCATAGCTTCGTTGGAATCAAAGACATCGACTAAAGCTTTGATTCCAGTTATTTCGGTAAAGCGGTCTAGTAGCTCATCATCGGTATAGTTAGTCCAAGTGTAGATAAATAGTTTATTTCTGTCACCTGGTGAAGGAGGTGTTGGTTTCACCTTAGCTAGAGTCCAGCCACATCCAGACAGGGTTAGACCTGATAGGGTAGCGACAGTGGCTAGCTGTAAAAAGTTGCGCCTTGTAGGGCGTTTTAGGAATGATTGTCGATCCTTAGAAAGCACGATTGAAAAGGTTTAAGGTTGAGGTTTGTTGTTGCCCAGGCGTCCGAAGTAGGGTAGGTTTAATAAAGTTATTCAAAACCGATTACCGATTACCCATTACCCCAAAATGGATAGGATAATTAATCCACCAAAATTGATTTAGTAAACAACTAAAAATATCTGGCTTTCCTGAGCACTATTTTGCCAGCAAACTAGGCTCAAAAACTACCGAAATCTTTAAATTATTCCGCCAACACGCGACAATCCGTGGGTGCCCAACGAGCATAAATTGTCGTGTTAGGGTCTGGTAACTTGTTATTGGTGTTGGCAAGTATGACTCTGAGACAGTCGCCACTGAGTAACTCCACCACACATTGAATATGAGTACCCAGGTACATCGCGTGTTTGAGACGTCCTTCAAAGCAATTCATAGTAGTAGTAGTTGTTGTTACTGTTGGCGGGGAAAGACTCAGGCGAATTTTCTCTGGTCGTACACCTACTACAATATCCTGAGGATTAGAATTATCCAGGACTTCTCTAACGGATGGAGACTCAACCACAATCTTGATACCAGTCTTGGTGGTAATTTCGAGTGAGTCGGCATCGGACCGTTGCAGACGACCTTTAAATAAATTGGTATCACCGATAAAGTCCGCCACAAAGGTTGTCCGAGGATTTTCATAGATTTCTCTGGGGGAACCAACTTGCTCAATTTTACCTGCACGCATCACAGCGATACGGTCAGAAAGACTCATGGCTTCGTCTTGGTCGTGGGTCACCATCACAAAGGTTAACCCCAGGTCTTGATGGAGATTTGAAAGTTCCACCTGCATCTGTTTGCGCAGCTTGAAATCTAGGGCTCCCAAGGGTTCATCCAACAACAGCACCCCTGGCCGATTAACTAATGCTCTGGCTAATGCCACTCGTTGCTGTTGACCCCCAGACAGTTGAGGGGGATACCGATTCGCCAATCCCTCTAGTTTCACTTGTTTGAGGGCTGCTTTGACTCGTTCCTCAACCTCCAATGAGGGTAGCTTTTTTAGCCGTAGACCGAAGGCAATATTTTCGGATACACTCAGGTGATTGAATAGAGCATAACTTTGAAAGACCGTATTGACAGGTCGGCGGTGTGGTGGAATATGATTCATCGAGCGTCCCTGAATCATTACTTCCCCAGCTGAAGGCATCTCAAATCCTGCTACTAAACGCAAGGTTGTAGTTTTGCCACAGCCAGACGGACCAAGAATGCTAAAAAATTCTCCTTGACGGATACTTAAGTCAACACCACGGACAACGGTCTCGGTGTCGAACACTTTAAAAACCTTGCGGAGTTCAACATCAAGTTTAGCTGTAGTCGTAGCAGTCGGACGTGGTTCTTTAACAGTCGTTTGAAACATGGTGGTTATTTCAGCAGTAGTGATGCCCCCAGAGTCATGCCTCGTCTGTCTGCATCTGTGCAACACGGTTTCTCTCCTTGGGTTTATTTTATCCTCGAACCTAAAAATACTCCTGCAGTAGCTAAACAGATCTGCACTGATCCAGTAGCTGAGGTGCGGAAGTAAATTGCTGGGTATTAGGCTTGACTAGGAGGTATTAGGCTAATGGTAAGAGCTATTGAACAGGGGCAAATCAGAGCCTCCTTAATCAAGGATTTGGGGCGGCTGTAGGCTAACCGGTGTGGGCAATTAATCGGGCATGTTCCAATTTTGCTCACTACACCCGGTCACCGTAAACCCCATATCCAGTTTTAACCGACAAGCTTGGGGCGTGAGTCCTGTTGTTTTGTTGTCAATTGTCAATCCTTAATTCTTAATTGAAAAGGGGGACGTATTGGGAATCCAAGCCAATAGGTTACTGCATTGATCAGGTGACTATTCGCCTTAATTGCCCAATCCCGTGTTCTCCAAGTCCGATTCCCCATTCTCAGACCTCTCACGATGACATTAATTCAGCCTTCCTTATCTCCATTTGCAGTATATCGATCTAATTCCCGCACTGTCGGACGCAAATACCAATCCGTAGTGATTATGGTACTGATGAGCCTATTCTTGCTGGGGGGAATTGGTTCCCGTTTAGCTTATTTACAGCTAGTTCAAGGGGAACGCAACCAAAAGCTGGCAGAAAATAATCGGATTCGTCTGATTCCCAAGCCCCCTATACGGGGCAATATTTTTGACCGTAAGGGAAGAGTATTAGCTAGCTATCGGTTGTCTCACTCGGTATTTGTATGGCCGATGGTTCTTAGGCAGGAGCAATGGCCCCAAACTCGCAAACGCCTGTCCCAAATTTTGAAGATACCAGACGCTGAGATTCAAAAGCGTCTGGAACAAGCGGGCTATAACTCTCCTTACCTACTTCGGATTGCCCGTGGTGTTACTCCCGCTCAAGTTACTGCCTTGGCTGAGTACAGCAATGAATTACAGGGGATAGAGGTGGATATTGATGCAGTGCGGTACTATCCCCATGGGAAGCTATCGGCTCATGTTCTAGGTTATACTGGAGAGTTAGACTATGAAGAGCTGCAACGGCGTAAAGCGGACGGCTACCGCCTCGGTGATGTGGTTGGCAAAATGGGGGTGGAGAAGTCCTATGAGCATCTGCTACGGGGAGAATGGGGCGGTCAGCAAGTAGAAGTTGATGGTGCTGGACGAGTCGTCAGGGTTCTGGGTCAGAAACAGGCAAAACCGGGTAAACCTATCCATATAAGCATCGATCTAGACGTGCAGAAGGCAGCCGAGGCAGCATTAGGCGATCGCAAAGGGGCAGTCGTGGCTATAGACCCCAACACCGGTGCTGTCCTCGCAATGGTTTCTCGTCCAACCTTTGACCCGAATATTTTCTCGACTCGCATCACCTCAGAAACCTGGCGAAAGCTACAAGGCAGAGGGAATCCGTTTATCAACCGGGCAATGCGAGGGTTTCCTCCAGCCAGTACATTTAAGGTAGTCACGGCTTCGGCGGGTATGGAATCTGGTCGGTATTCTCCCAGAACTGTTTTACAGACTTATCCTTACCTTTATGTGGGTGGTCATGCCTTTGGGGAGTGGAACCGAGCCGGATTTGGTCCAATGGGATTTGTGGGTGCTATGGCTTGGAGCAGTAACACCTTCTTTGGTCAAATCGGTCGAGGGGTTGGGGGGAAAACCCTGATTGAATGGGCTCGTAGATATGGCTTTGGTGAAAAAACTGGTATTGAGTTATCTGGGGAATCCCGTGGTTTGATAGTGGATGATGCCTGGAAGCGGAAAAACTACAATTGGGGATGGACCGTGGGAGATACCATCAATATGTCTATTGGTCAAGGGTTTACCCTAGGAACACCCTTACAATCCTCAGTGATGTTTTCTGTAGTTGCCAATGGCGGCTATCGGGTTAAACCTCACTTGCTCAAGAACAATCAGGATGCCATCAAAGGGCGAGTGTCGATTAATATGAAGCCATCAACGATTCAAACCCTGCGCCGAGGATTGCGAGCTGTGGTTACTGGGGGAACAGGAGCGGCATTGAGGGTGCCAGAGTTACCTCCTGCCGCTGGTAAGAGTGGAACAGCAGAGGCTCCTCCTGGCAAAGCTCATGCTTGGTTTGGTGGTTTTGCACCCTATGATAAACCCGAGATTGCGGTTGTTGCTTTTGTGGAACATTCCGGCGGCGGTGGAGGTTCAGTGGCAGGACCGATTGTGCGCCAGGTGATGGAGGCTTATTTCAAGCATAATTAGTGATTGAAACTCTGGTTAGTCACTTTTGAATCAGGACTAACCACCATTTTTGAATTCAAAATGAATAGCTTGATAATTTTGAATTGTTGACACCGGATACAAGCCCCTATTTTTGAATTGGAGCGAAGCGATGTTTCAAACCCCCGAATTAATTCCTGGGGTATTTTTGAATTTTGAATTTATAATTTTGAATTGGAGCGAAGCGACTTGACTCAAGGTGTTGACATTATCTGAATTCCCTGAGTCGATAACTTGGTCACCCAAAATTCCAAATCTGGGTCAGTAATATCAATGCTTACTTTCTGTTGAATTTCCTGGGCTTGCTCCTGGGACTCGCACAGGGCAAATACCGTCGGACCGGAACCAGACATCATGGTTCCTATGGCACCGCTATTCTCAAAGGCTTTCCGTAGTTCCAAGACTTGGGGGTGATTGGGTAACACCACTTTCTCTAAATCATTGCGCAATAGTTTTCCGATCTTTCCCCCATCCTTATTGAGGATTTCCTTAACCATCGGACCACTATGAAAACGATTAGCACGGGATTCTAAGTCCTCAAGCTCCCGGATATAGGTTTCCCCAAACTGAGCCCGATAAGTCTGATAAGCCCAAGCAGTAGAAACCATCAGACTGCGGTATTTCCCCAAGACGACATATAGAGAATCCAGTCCCGGTAGGGCAGACAGCCGTTCACCTCTGCCCAGAGCTAGAGCAGTGCCACCAGCAAGGCAAAACGGCACATCCGATCCAAGCTGTGCTGCCAATTGTTCTAATTCCGGGTGGGTTAATCCCAATTGCCACAACATATCGATTCCTACTAACACAGCCGCTGCATCCGTGGAGCCACCAGCTAGTCCAGCGGCTACAGGAATTCGCTTGTGGATAGTAATTTCTACACCGCCCAAGTTAGCAAAATACTCAGGAAACTCCTCCCACATCAAGGCAGCTGCTTTATAAGCGAGGTTGCTTTCATCCGTTGGCACTTCGGGATGATGACAGTGGACTTTAATCTCCTGTGTACCAATGGCACGGATATCGATTTGATCAGCTAATTCGATGCTTTGGAGAATCATTGCGAGTTCGTGATAACCATCACCCGCATCACCGATGATTTCCAAATACAGATTGATTTTAGCTGGGGCATTTAGGGAATAAGAATGCATTCTTTATGGTGATCTGATTAGCTAGGGCTATCCATTGAGCAACACTAAGGTCTTCGGCTCGGGCTTGAGGGCTTATTTCTAATTGTTCCAGCAATTGGGTGATGCGATCGCGTTCAATTACAGATTTTAAATTATTGCGCAACATTTTACGTTTGCTGCCAAAGCCCAGTTTCAATAGTGTCTCTAAGCATCTGGGGTCAGAAGCTGGTGGTTCGGCTAGGCTCGGATGTAACCGCACGACAGCGGAATCGACCTTGGGGGGAGGAGAGAAGGCCGACCCAGGTACATCGCAAATCAATTCACATTCGGCGAGATACTGCACCCGCACTGATAATGCCCCGAATTGTCTAGAACTGGGTTTGGCATATAACCGCTGAGCTACTTCTTTTTGCACTAGCAGCACGATTAAATCAAACCCTGGCACAGCTGGCTGAGTAATGGTACCTAGTAACTTTTCCAGAATCGGACCGGTAATATTATAGGGGATATTGGCAACCACTTTATTAGGTTTTTGGAAATTGGAAAAGTTAGCTAACAAGGTATCTAAGTCTAGGGATAGAAAGTCCCCTTGCAGCAGTAAAAAATTATCTATTTTACCGAGTTTTTTAACTAATAATCGGCACAAGTCTCGATCAATTTCTACGGCCACTACAGACTGAACAAAAGGCAGTAAGCGCTGGGTAAGAATGCCAGTACCCGGACCAATTTCTAGAATGCGATCGCTTTTTTGTAAATTAGCAGCTGTCACGATTTGGTTCAGTGCCTCCTCGCTACGCAGCCAATGTTGAGCAAATTTTTTACGAGCTTTTAAGGTCATTGCCCAATTTTATAGCATTTCTCAATTCAGTACCCAATTGTTAAGCATATGCCCTACGCGCAGGCTACGCCAACAGCTATCAGCTCTCAGCTCTCAGCTTATGGGCTATGGGCAAGCTTATTGAGTAGGAAACCGTTAATAATAAAAGAGGTAAGCATTGGAATAATGCTGAGTTACGTCTTTAGAATAAAAGAGGTAAGCATTGGAATAATGCTGAGTTACGGAAAGCACCTCAATTAGCTTTGCCAACGGCCAACGGCTGACTGCTGACTGCTGACTGCTTACATCACGTCTAATCAGGTTTATCCCATAAATGTTAGTGTTTAATTAACCAGTAACAAGTAAGCAAGTTCCTTGAATTATCAGTAGTAAACCGACGAACAGGAGCTCAAAGGTTCATCAATTTATTTCCAGGA
>NZ_JAAHGN010000229.1:0-8452 GCF_010672485.1 Moorena sp. SIO2C4
TAGTTTTTATCCTTTCAAACCTTACACCAGCGCTTAGAACAGATAAGTCACTATCGTTTTACTCACACAGCCAATCTGGTTAAACTTAATCACATCCTGTGGGCTGTAAACATAACTAGCCGTTATATGCCAGGGAAAGTCAAGTGTTTAGCAAGGGCTTTAACAACCTATACCTTAATGGTTCAGTATGGCTATGTTCCTCAATTACGTATTGGGGTTGCTAAGGGAGAATCAGGACAGCTAGAAGCTCACGCTTGGGTGGAAAATCAGGGCTTAGTTGTCATTGGTCAATTGCCGGATTTAACTCGTTTCAAAACCCTACCATCCTTAGGAAAGCATTAACCATGAGTGGTATTGTTGGAATTTTTGATCTTGATGGTTGTGCAGTAAAGCAAACCGATCTCAGCCAGATGTTAGATACCTTAGCCCATCGGGGAACTGACGCAGCTAATGTTTGGTGTGAGGGGGAGGTGGGATTTGGTCATCGGATGTTGTGGACAACACCGGAGTCTTTGCTAGAAGTCCAACCCCTAGTGGATTCTGAGCGTAATTGTATTTTAACCGCTGATGCTCGCATTGATAATCGGGATGAGCTAATTACTACCTTGGAATTAGCAGAGCAAGAGCCGGAAAAAATTACCGACAGCGATTTAATTTTAGCCGCCTACCACCGATGGGGAAAGGACTGTCCCCAATACCTGTTGGGGGATTTTGCTTTTGCCATTTGGGATCAGTCTCAGCAACAGCTTTTTTGTGCCAGAGATCATCTTGGTGTTAAGCCTTTTTACTATTATTATCAAGCAGAGAAAGCTTTTTTGTTTGCTTCTGAGATGAAGGCTTTATTTTGCCTACCTCAGATTCCTCAACGCATTAACGAAGTCCGGATTGCTGACTTTATTATGTTAATGCTAGAGGACAAGGTTATTACTACTTATGAAAATGTTTTCCGCTTACCTCCAGCCCATAGTTTGATTATTAATCAAACTGAACTGCGAACTTGGTCTTATTGGTCATTAGATCCAAGCAAAGAACTGCATTTAGAATCCGATCAAGCCTATGCAGATGCCTTTCGGGAAATCTTTACCGAGGCGGTGCGCTGTCGTTTACGTAGTGCTTTTCCCATTGGTTCTCAGTTAAGTGGTGGTTTAGATTCCTCGTCGATTACTTGTGTCGCACGGGATTTATTAGCTGAGACAAAAAAGCCGCCATTACATACCTTTTCCTGTGTTTTTGATACCCTCAAACAATGCGATGAACGATCCTTTATTGAGGCAGTATTAAATCAAGGGGAGTTTATACCCCATTTTATTGCTGGCGACCAAATAGGACCTCTCTCAGACATTGATCAGATTTTTGAGTATGAGGATGAGGCGTTTCCTGGCCCCAATTATTATTTTCCGTGGCGATTGAATCAAATTGCTAAAAAACAAGGGGTTCGTATTCTTTTAGATGGACATGATGGTGATAATATAGTTTCCCACGGCATTTATCGACTCACCGAATTAGCCTCTCAAGGAAAATGGGCAGTTTTTGCCCAGGAAACCAAAACATTGGCCCATAACTTTGGTACTTCAGCTAGTACTTTAGTAGAAATTCACGGCATTCCTACTCTACGTAAATTGGCTAAACAGTTTGGTTGGTTAGAATTTATCGAAGCCATCCAGCAAATTCATCGCCACATCGGGCTGTCTCGCAAACAACTATTAGTTCAGCATGGTTTGCGACCAATAGTGCCAGATTTGATCAAAAAGTGGGTAAGGCGATATCAACCTTTCCAGGTTTCTGGTAATAAATCGACACCTTTAATTAACCAAGAGTTTGCTGAACGCATTGGTTTACAAGAACGATTAAAACATTGGTCTACCCCACCATATACCCCATTAACCGTTAGGAAAAACCAATTCCAGGCTTTAAATGCGGGAGTATTCACCTTAGTATTGGAACAAATTGATCGCTGCGCTGCTGCTGCTGGTATAGAAGCCCGTCATCCCTTTATGGATAAGCGGTTAATTGAGTTTTGTTTAGCACTTCCTTCCGAGCAAAAATTGCGTCAGGGATGGAGTAGAATGGTTATGCGCCGTGCTTTGAGGGGAAGCCTTCCAGAGGTGATACAGTGGAGAGGAGGAAAAGGGGATCTCAGTGACAATTTTGTTCATGGTTTACTGGAATTTAATCGCGCCCAACTGGAAGGGATTATGGGAACACCCCTTGAGTCCATTAATAACTATGTAAACACCAACACTGTGCAAAAGACCTATCAAAAATTAATCTCAGCTAAGAATCTAACGTCTCAGGAAAAAATGACTATTTGGCTGGGTGCAAGCTTGACCCTAGCACTCAATAAACTGTCTAAAAATCAGAAGACAGTTTGAGAGTGATTTACGGGTCACAGGGTCAGGTTGTATTTACCAAATCCAAATGTTCTATTATCTACAGGAGATTAGTCAATGACTAAAACTTACACTCAACCCGATCTCATTATTCACGGTAACGTGGAAGAGATCACTCTATCTCAAGGTGTCACAGCTGATCAAGACTTTATCATCTTAACATCGGGAACTATTACTACCAACAGTACTGGTTCCAGTGACTTCACACAACCCTAACTCACCTGAATTAATTATTCATTTGTAGAGTTTGATCAACTTTTTCCTTGTCATCTCTAAGATGACAAGGAAAAAGTAATGGGTGCATATCATCTTTGTAAAAACATCATTGATAAAGCATTCCATTTAAGTAAGCACAGCGTAAAAAAAGAATCTTATTAACATTTTTAATATTCCATTGTGATCCTGATATTTGAAATCGCATTCCTATTTGCTTAATGCCCGATTCAATTGCTCCTGAACCTAGTGAAATAATTCGCTATATCTGATAGTATTCATAGTTAATTATTCGATTTTTATGAGTTTCTCTATAGTTGCAAAAATTTTGTGCTACTTTCTTTTTTAAGCCCCACGGTGCGCGTTCCCTAGCGCTTTGAGAAAGCGCGGGGTCGCACCGCTAAATAACTCTAAAGTCTCTGCCACTTTTCCTGACCAGAGTAACTTTTCTCCTGTCTTGATGCAGTCGCTCATGGGGGAAACTTCTTCTTGGATATAGTCTCTTAAGGTTGTTTCTATATCCTCAAATCTTTGCTTATTTCCTGGGGGTGTGTGGCGATCTAAAAGTTGAGCGACAGCTTTTAAATGTTCTTTTAGCTCTTGCTTTTATTCCGGACTCAAGTTCATAAATTTTAGTAATTATTAAAAATAGTTGACTTCCAATAATATCATGATTTTGATATTTTGGCAAAACTGAGATGCACCCAAAGTAATTGAAGTCAATCAATCTTTAATGCTCATAGATATAACACAGTTTAAGACAGAGAATAAATTCTCTGTCTTATTGATTATGGTGGGCCAACGTTTGCCCACCATACTAGGAAGTAGGTAAAAAAAATGACTATACCTCAGATTCATAATTAGTTAATTAAAACAATAAATAATAATGTACAGTTATAGTGCCTTTGGTTTATGCATCCATTCTGAGATTAGGTTACCGGAATTATTACCATCCCAAGGACAGCCAGATCTTATGATCCGTTTTGGCGATATAAAAGACTTATCTCACGAAACTATTAACGAGAAAGAGCGCGTCCTTGGCTACATAGAGGGAGTGGGCAAATTCTTGATTTGTCAGGGTCGAGAAATTACAGTGTATCCCTTAACAGACCAAGACCCCTCAGTAGTACGCCCGACAATTGTAGGGTCTGCTATGGCAGCAGTACTGCGACAAAGGGGATTATTGGTACTTCATGCTAGTTGTGTGAATATCAATGGTAAAGGGATTGCTTTCATGGGAAACTCTGGTGCAGGTAAATCAACCCTGGCAGATGCTTTCCATTGCCAAAACTATCCGGTTTTAACCGATGATGTAATGGCAGTGAATACCACCGCTCAACAGCCGATGGTGTTACCAGCCTATCCTCAATTCAAACTGTGGCAACCAACGGTAGATGCTTTAGGACATAAGCCGGAACAATTGTCTCCTATTTTTGTGGGTGCTGATAAGCTTCGCTATAGGTTTGAGGAGGGTTTCCAAAGCACACCCTTACCTTTAAAACGTATTTATATTTTGGCCTATGGTTCTGAGCATAGTATCAAACCGGTAAACCCTCAAATGGCGTTTGCTGCTTTGGTGCGTCACACCAGGGAAACCCAAATCTTAAATGCTCCTGAAATTGTTAAAGCCCATGTGCAGCAGTGCGCGGCTTTGTTTAAGGAAGTTACGTTTTTCTATCTCGTGCGTCGTCCTGGTTTAGAGGAATTACCAAAGAGTTTGGCATTGGTAGAAAACCATCTGTAAGCATATGCGCTACGCGCACGCTGCTTGAGGTGCCGTCAGCGGTCAGCCGTCAGTAATTAGTCGTAGGGTGGGTTAGGCGGCGAATAGTATAAAACTCACCTTTTAAGATAGCTGTCCGCCGTAACCCACCAATAGTCAATCACTAATCGCTGTCAGCAGATTTACTTGATCAACAGTCTTTCAAAATTAAAAATTAAAAATTAAAAATTAATCAGTTTTGATTTCAAATTTACGTAGTACTGTTCAACTAGCTTCCTATTTACCAAAAACCCTGAGTCTAATTTGGCAATCTGCTCACCATTGGACAATTGCTTGGCTGATTTTATTGGTATTACAAGGATGTTTACCTGTTGCGACATTGTATTTAACGCGATCGCTAGTGGATAGACTAGTCGCAGTTGTAGGGGCTGGATTACAACCGGAGACTATTCGCTTGGTAATGTTACCTATTGCTTTATTCGGGGGAGTATTATTACTCACTGAAATCCTCAAAGGGATTAGCGAGTGGGTGCGCACCGCCCAAGCAGAAATAGTTCAAGATTACATCAGTGATTTAGTACATCAGCAGTCCTTAGCCATTGATTTAGCCTGCTACGAGTCCTCAGAATACCACGACTACCTAAATCGAGCTAGGAGTGGGGCTGGAGGTCGTTCTTTGGCTTTAATGGAAAACCTGGGGATTTTACTACAAAGCAGCATCACCTTGATTTCGGTAATTGCCATTCTTTTACCCTATGGTATCTTGCTACCGATAGCCATAGTAATTGGTACTCTACCGGGTTTTTACGTTGTGCTACGTCTCAATCGCCACCATCATCAATGGTGGCAGAAAACCACCCTAGACCGGCGTTGGCTGGAGTATTATGAGATTGTGCTTACCCATAGTGCGGCGGCGGCGGAAGTGCGTGTGTTTGGACTGGGAACCCATTTTCGCACTGCTTATCAAACCTTGCGTCAACGATTGCGCCTAGAACATCTGCAACTGATTAAACAGCGAAGTTTAGGACGCTTTGGTGCTAACTTAATTACCTTACTGGTGTTAAGTGGAGCTATAGTTTGGATTGGACAGCAAATGCTCCTAGGATTAATTACCATGGGAGATGTTGCCCTATTTTATCAAGCTTTTAACCGAGGACAAGAATTAATGAAATCCTTGCTAGGTAATATAGGAGAAATATATAAAAACAGCCTATTTGTTAGCAATCTTTTCGCATTTCTTAATCTAGAGCCTAAGGTTGTTGATCCGCCTCAGCCTAAAACTATTCCCTCATCCTTGCAGCAGGGAATTCGCTTTCGACAGGTAAGTTTTAAGTATCCCGGTAGTCAACACCTGGTGCTAGAAAATTTCAACTTGACAATTCCCGCAGGTAAAATTGTGGCGATTGTCGGGGATAACGGTGCCGGTAAAACCACTTTGACTAAACTACTGTGTCGCTTTTATGACCCGGAATCCGGCAGTGTAGAGCTAGATGGTGTTGACCTGAAAAACTTTTCGGTAGCAGATCTGCGCAAGGCAATTACAGTACTGTTTCAATTTCCCCTGCGTCATGTGGCTACCCCTGCTGAGAATATCACCTTTGGTAATTTAGCAGAATCAGCAAACTTACCAGCGGTTGAAACAGCAGCCCAAGCCGCCGGGATTCACGAGCGAATTTTACGACTTCCCCAAGAGTACAATTCCTTGCTAGGAACATCTTTCCCAGGAGGTGTGGATCTTAGTGGTGGTGAGTGGCAAAGGTTAGCACTAGCAAGAGCTTTTTTTAGACAAGCTCCGATTATTATCCTAGATGAACCAACCAGCGCCATGGACCCTTGGGCAGAAATGGACTGGTTAAATCGTTTTCGTATCTTGGCCCAAGGACAAACTGCTATTGTAATCACCCATCGCTTTACTTTGGCGATGCGGGCTGACTTAATTTACGTGATGCGAGACGGAAAAATTGTCGAGTCCGGTAGTCACGATGAATTAGTCACTCAGGGAGGGCTTTATGCCGAGTCTTGGCAAGCACAAATGTATAGTAGCGAACGGGAAACAGACCAGGGCATGCATCTCAGTTTTACACAAATACTCCGATTGAAGGCTAAAAAACTTCTCCAGTTCCCTGAGTTATAGCAGTTCTCAGGACGAGTGAGCGACATTGCTTATCCCTTTAAGGCAATAGGCAATAGGCAATAGGCAATAGGCAATAGTAAAGAATTAAAGTAGGGTGGGCAAAGTAATATAATCATTAATACTCAAAACAATCAAACGGTTTTTGCCCACCCTACAAAGACGAATTAAAGTAGGGTGGGCAAAGTAATATAATCATTAATACTCAAAACAATCAAACGGTTTTTGCCCACCCTACAAAGTGACCGGTATTGAAAAAATTTGAATTTAATATAAATACAAAAATTGCTAAAATCAGGCTTGGGTATTGCTCCTCAATTAGTCCGTCCAGAAGCTAAACTGTTATTGTGCTGTGCCCGTACTAAATTAGACCCTGACCTAGTTGATCAGATCCAACTATTAGTCCAGCAGGATTTAGATTGGCTATGGATTGTTGGGATGGCACAGCAGCAGAAAGTACTGCCTTTATTAGTTAGAAATCTTAGTTACCTAGAATGCACTCAAATTCCCTCTGATTTATGGCAATATATGCAAGCTAAGGTACGCTCAATTACCTTATATAATTTGTCTCTTACTAGAACCCTGGTTAAGCTATTACCCCAACTAGAAGCTCGCGGTATTGCCGCTATTCCCTATAAAGGGCCTACTTTAGCAGCAGCAGCCTATGGTGATTTAGCTTTGCGGGAGTTTGTTGATTTAGATTTACTAGTTAGCGAACAGGATTTTGAATCAATTAAAGAGGTTTTGAGAACTTTAGGGTATCATTTGGGTAGCTTCAGCTTTTCCTGGTCGCAAAATTATGTCCATGAGGGGACTCTAGTTAACCTTGATGTACATCGTAATCTGACTCAACCCTATTTTCCGTTTCGCCTTGATTTTAAGGCCCTGTGGCAGGACAAACAGCCGATCCAACTGATGGACCAGACCGTAGAGCATCTGGCATGGGAAGACTTGCTAGTGGTGTTGTGTGTTCAGGTAGCAAAAGATGCCCATCATCATCAAAAAGAATTATCGAAAGTTTGTGATATTGCTGAGGTGATCCGCGCCTATCCTAATCTAGATTGGGAAAAGGTTTTAGCCCGTGCCACTGCTTGGGGAGGAAAACGACTACTTTTGTTTGGACTATGTCTAACTCATGACTTGTTAGCAACTCCCCTACCCCCATTCATTTGGCAGAAGATTAAGTCGGACTTGGTGGTGCGAGTTTATGCAAAACTAGTGGGGCGACATATTTTGTCAGAGGAGGATGTTTATAGTTCCCGGGGAAAATTAGGGATGCTATTGCGGGGATTGATGTTGTTAGAGTCTCCCTTATTGCTAAGCCATAGTAATCAACAACTCCTTTCTCATATAATACTAGCAAGATTTAGGCAAAAGTTTGGGTATTCCGTACTTGTTATGCTAAATAAACACTTTGACAAAGGGAGCAGGAATCCCCCCTAACCCCCCTTAGTAAGGCAGGGAGCAGGGAGCAGATAATAGGCAAGAGGCAAGAGGCAAGAGGCAAGAGGTAAAAAATCCTGTGTACCTCATAGCTATAAGAAACGCTAGATCAGCCCATAATTATTCACTAAACGTAAATTAAGGATTAAACGTTTTCTACCAATTAACATAATTTTCCTGAAAGCTATCGATTAGTAAGAATAACTAAGTGGAACCTAACTAAGGGCTTATTTTCCGAATTGGTTTATAAAAAACTATCAACATTTAAATCGGGGCTACCTACACCTTAATTAACTAAACTACTAAACTCAAATTAAATACTAGCTAGTTATTACTATCTAGATCCTTACGTTTAGGAGTGGGCTTCGATGGTCCTGTTGATCTCAGTCTCTCCCCATACTACTTTTCTAAGGTTTTTATGTCAACGCCAGGAAAGGGAGTAATGGGGAGATGTTGTGTCTATGGTTTTAGGGAGTCGGGAGTCGGGAGTCGGGAGTCGGGAGTCGGGAGTCGGGAGTCGGGAGTCGGGAGTCGGGAGTCGGGAGTCGGGAA
>NZ_JAAHGN010000023.1:0-27205 GCF_010672485.1 Moorena sp. SIO2C4
ATATTCTTTTTTTTATCATTATTACTGAAGTCAATTTTTACTAAAAATTTAGTGCGTTCGCGAACGGAACATCGCGTTTAAATTTGGTGTGTTATTAACCCACCCTAACAACTAATTATTCTATCTCCTCTCTCCCGCCTCTCCCCACACTATTATCCCTACTCCCTACTCCCTACTGTCGATTACGAAAGTACCTAACCCAATTGAGAACTGCTATAGTAATCAAAGTGTTGCTAACTTTAAGGTAGGATAATGACAGACAAAAATTTTGTAGCTGATAACGCTACTACCACAGAAATACTGGAACAAGTTATTGAGGAAATACAGCAAACTCCCCAAGAATACTTACCCAATTTGTTGCAGATAGTTCGTCTGTTTCGTGAGAGTGTTACACAGAATACGGCAGAAGAAAGCTTTCGTCAAGGATGGCAAGAAGCCATGACAGGGAATACACTTCCTGTTTCACAGCTGTGGGATGGGATTGATGCAGAATGAACCAGCCAAAATCCAAATCAAGGTTACACCTGAGTTCAATATCGGTTAATAACGCACCCAAGCAGTGGTAAAACCCTAGAGATTTAATTCCCTGAGCGTCCATTACCGCTTTGATTTAATAAATATTCCCAAATCCGTCGTATTTCTTGTTGATTTTGAATAATCTCTTCTTGACTTTGACGAATCTCCTCTTGATTTTGAATAATCTCCTCTTGACTTTGACGTTGATAGGTGGCCAACTCGGAAAACAATCTTAAGGTCTCATTCAGAGAAACTCGTAATTGAGTGATGTCTGCTTGATTTTGCTCGTTCGCGTAGCGTGACCTTAGGTCAATGGTCTGAGAGTGCCGATTAATGTATCGTGCTGCTGTTTCTAACAAGTTCTCTACTTGAGTTAATCTTTCTTCTGGATTTCATGTCTGATCACTGTTAATCTGATTGATTTATCTATGCTATGCCATTTTTACTCCTTATTCCTGATGTTAAACCTTCCTAAAAAGCTAGTGCCTTCGCGTAGCGGCGACCTTCGCGTAGCGTGGCCCAAAGGCCAAGGAGCATCGCAATTTAGTTTGATGCGTTATTAATCCACCAAACCAACTACTTATCCCCTCTCCCCGCGCCTGGTTACCACACTTACCACGCTTAAAACACGTACAACACGTAGCACACGTAGCACAATGCACGCCAAGCTAGAATGTGGTAAAATAGGAGAATACTTATCAGCAGGTGGACAAAAATAAACTACTATCAAAGAAGCTACTATCCACACCATTCAGGCAAGTTAGCTGACCAAGCAGCAGGTGTTATCGTTAATTCCACCTACCAAATTATTTAGTAATTCAAAATTCCTCAGAATTTTGCCCTGGGCTGTGTTCGAGCGTCTGGATCAGCGATTAGACGATATGAAGTCAACTTTGGGCGAAGAGGCAATACTCCTAAAGTCGGATCTGTTGGTAAATCAGAGGGTGATTACTGAGGCTCAGAGCCAGAGGTTTACCCTGATCGGATCAGAACAGTTCAGTTGTCTACTGTGGGGGGAAGCACAACCGGAGACCGTAACTGGGTATGACTCTCTGATCAGACTGTACCAAGTGGGATTGACCTTCGCTCCGGATGCGATCGCAAACTTTCTTACCCATCTCAAAGACTCCTACCTAACCTCACCATCAAAATTTGAAACCTCTGAGGATGTTCTCAACCTAATCAATAGGGCCGGGGCCTCCCTCAAACCCAATAATCCAGCTATCCAGAGCGAATTTACCCTATCATTAATTGATATTCTGTGTGACTACAACACGGATAACTACAACACCGATGTTCCACCATTAGTAGAGCCAGCTTATCCCTATGGGTCTATTTGTCAACCCGTAGCAGAAGCACTACACCAGCAGGTTGAGCAAGAGCGATTGCTCAATCAGGTGACCAGTCAAATCCGTCAAAGTCAAGAGTTACCCCTTATCCTCACCACAGCAGTTGAACGGGTACGACACTTCCTAGAAGTAGACCGATTAGTAATCTATCAATTTGATTTCCCTTACACCTCTAGTCTCACACCAGTAGAGCCAGCACCTGCTGCTGCCACTGAATTAGGCTGGGGTTGTATTACCTACGAAGCTAAAGCCTCCGATGCTATCCCATCAGTGCTGAATGTGATTGAGCAGGAGGAATGCTTAACCCATGTACCGAACTCTACACATAAATATCAGCGAGGGTCAACGGTTGCTGTTGATGATGTTGATCGAACCTATAATACCCATAATTGCTTACTTAAACTGTTGCATCGACATCAAGTACGAGCCAAGTTAGTCGCACCAATTATTGTCGAAAACAACCTGTGGGGGCTACTAATTGCCCATCAGTGTTTGGAGCCAAGACGATGGCAGGACAGTGAAAAAAACTTTCTCCAAGCAATTGCTGAACACCTAGCCGTTGCAATCTATCAAGCGAAGTTATACGCCCAAGTGCAGCAGCAAAACAACACCCTTGAACAACGGGTAATTGAGCGTACCCAAGCACTCCGGGATGCCTTGCAAGCTGCTCAAGCAGCCAATCTTGCTAAGAGTGAGTTTCTAGCTACCATGAGCCATGAATTGCGCACCCCTCTGACCTGCGTAATTGGGATGGCAGCTACACTCTTGCGCTGGTGTTTTGGTCAGGACAGTTCCCAAAGATTACCTGTAGAAAAGCAACAGCGCTATTTAAAAACTATCCAGGAAAATGGGCAACACCTGCTAGAACTGATCAACGATATTCTAGATTTGTCTCAGGTTGAGGCAGGAAAGTTAGTCCTGACTATCAGCAAATTTTCCTTAAGTAAGCTAGCCAATCAGCTGTTGAGTAGCCTAAACGAACAAGCCTACCAACAGCAGGTGACTCTACAGCTAGATTGGCGAGTGCCACCAGAAAGGGACTGTTTTTCTGCAGACCAACGGCGGGTTAAACAGATTTTGTTTAACCTTTTAAGTAATGGGATTAAATTTACCCCAGAGGGGGGTAAAGTAATCCTACGGGTCTGGCCAGAAAACCACTTAGTAGTGTTTCAAGTGGAAGATACAGGCATTGGTATTGCCCAAGACCAGTTACCATTACTGTTTCAAAAGTTTCAGCAGCTAGAAACCCCCTACCGTCGCAAGTATGAAGGAACTGGCTTGGGGTTAGCCTTAACCAAACAGCTAATCGAACTCCATAGGGGCAAAATTGAGGTGGAATCGGTAGTGGCAGAGGGGTCTTGTTTTACAGTTTGGTTACCCAATCAACCCATAGCACCAGCTACTTCAGGAAAAGTCCTGCCAAAGTCCAACCTAACTCTCAAAGCTCAAGGCACTGTGGCCCTAGTGGAAAACCAAGAAGAGATTGCTACCCTAATTTGCGAGATTTTGACCGCAGCAGGCTATAAAGTAATTTGGCTGATCGATGCTTCCACTGCCATCAAACAAATTGCTTTTCTTAAGCCCCAAACTATAATTATCGATTGGCAGTTACCAACTAGGGAGGGTTACGAAATGACTCAATGGCTGCGTCAATCCTCCACAACTAGTGAGGTAAAAATTCTGGCTTTGACGATTCCGAGCCTGCCAAACATAGAGCAACAAGAGATGATGGAAGTAGTGGATGATTACTTATATAAACCGATTGAACCGATGGAATTATTGTACAGGGTTATGGCGTTGGTGGCAAGTTAACTAGAGGTTAGTTTCCTACCCCATTGACCTTAGTACTGTGGTCACTAACCTGTTGTGGTGAGTAACTATATAGCAGTTCTCAAATAGGTGAGTTACCTGGTCCTGGGTTAATGGGAGTAGGGAGTAGGGAATGAGGCCGTCGGCCACGCGGGGCGCGTTCGGAGCAGGGAGTAGCAATGTAGCGAAGTAGCTCCGTAAGCATCGAAAAACTTATTTATTAGTACATGATTGTTTTAATTTGACTTGATTGCTATCACATAAGCATAACAGGTACATAAGCATAACAGGTACATAATAACCAAAATTATCAGCAAATTATCAGCAAATTATCAGGAACAACTCAACCAAGAAACCAATAATATTAATCGAGCTACTAACCTAGGAGTCTTCACTTGATTCGGTGCCAGCAAAATGGGTTTTGAACACTTAGCTGATTAAGTCTAGGCTAAAGTCGCTACATAGATAGTTGAGTAACACACTCAAAGACACATCTACCATATTGATCTAATTGATCACGATCACCATGAAGCATCCAATTATTAAATCACTCAAAATCGCCACCATGGTTACGGTAACCTCTACACTAGCCATGGCATCTAGCGCAACCGCAGCTACCCTCAAGGTAACAATTGAAAGCCTGGCACCGGAAAACGGCACCTTATTTACTCCAGTCTGGGTTGGTTTTCATAATGGTTCCTTTGATATTTATGATCGGGATCAAGCAGCTTCACCAGGACTGGAGCGTATTGCTGAGGATGGCAATGCAGCAGTTCTTAGTCAAGAGTTTTTCGCTAGCGGTGCAGGTTCAGTTGATGGGGTAGTTCCTGGTCCAAATGGTCCAGTTGCTTCCGGAGATATTACCAAAGCCACATTTACTGTAGATTCTACTAGCCGTTACTTCAGCTACGCGGCCATGATTCTCCCCAGTAATGATGCTTTCATTGCTAATGGCAACCCCTTGGCTTTTGAAATTTTTGATGAAGAAGGTAATTTCACTGGAGCTGACTTTACCATTCTTGGTTCTCAAGTTCTGGATGCGGGTACAGAAGTTAACGACGAGCAGCAGAGCACTACTGCCTTCTTCGGTCAAAGTATTCCTGATACCGGTACACCAGAAAACGGAGTAGTTACCCTCCATCCAGGTTTTATCCCAGGTGGACCAATCTTATCAACTCCGGCGTTTGCTGAAGCTGACTTCACAGTGGATGGCTACCAGATAGCACGTATCAAAGTCGAGAAGGTGCCAGAATCTTCTACTACTGGAGGATTACTTGCTATCGGTGGGTTGTTATGGTTGGGTAGCCGCTGGCGTCAGAGTCTTAACAGATTCGCGTAAATTCCTTTGCCAATTGACCATTGACAATTTTGAATTTTCCATTCTTGATTAACAACACTAGATAAGTATAGCAGTTCTCAAATAGGTGAAGTAGACAAGTATTTGATTTTAGTGAGTAGCGATGCAGCGCCTTCATCAGGAGGTTTCTCCTATGTAGCGACTGCATCAAGACGGGAATACTGGATCAAGATGGTAATAGGGAAAAAAGTCTGTGTACCTCATTACTATGAGAACTGCTAGAAAATCAGTATAACCGGAAATCAAATTACACTCTCCGTGCCCGGGCCCCGCGCCCGGGCACTTTTCTTTTCCTATTCCCTATTCCCTATTTCTTATTTCCTGAGCGCTGCCCTATAGCTGCTAAACCTAGGAGTGTAACTAAGCCAAGGATGCTGCTAGGTTCGGGCACGTCTTCTGGGACAACGAAAGCATTATCCTGGATGTTGGTAATGCTTGAGTTCCGGCGAATAATGCCTGAGAGGGTAGTGCTTTCTAGATCTGGATCCAAAGCCAACAGATGCTCGAGATCGTTGAGGTAAAAGAAGCGGTCACCATCCCGTACGCGGATGAACTGGTCTGAGATGAAGCTATTGAATAGTTCACCGACCAATCCACCGTTGAAGGAGTCCTCGGATATTCCTCCAATCCAGAAATCCACATCGTCTACAGACTGGTAGATTTTTTCAAATAGAGTTGCTATTTCTGGGTCAGAAGTAATGCCAAGTTCGGTGTCGGTGGTCAAGAAGCCAGTGACCGGATCCAGACCGAGTTCGATACGAGCCTGATTGTAGCCGGGAAGGCCAACTTCCCTTCCTCGCGCAATATTGAGTGAAGCGAGGTCAAAGCCTTGACCGCTACCATTCGGGGCAAGGAGGTTCCGCACCCCGTCCACTATCTGATTGTCAACCTCTTCAGCGACCTGGGACGCTAAACCCAAAAACAGTGAATCGACACCGTTATCAATCACTTCTTGGGGATTGAAGAAAGCATCACCAAGGGAGATACTTCCGACGGAATCGCCGTTATTATTAATACGCTGAAGATTTTCCGACAGAAGAGTGTGGCCAACGCGGAAGTTAGCATTGGTAAATTCTTGACTGACACTGGGGTCAACGGTGGGATCGTAGCCAGAGTAATCCTCCAAAAGGCTATCGCCAATGAACAGCGGTAGGAATTCATTGTATGTGATCACCTGAATCTGAGCCCCGACAACCTTACGAGCTGATTCGTAGATAAAGTCGCCTTTCTCAAGTCCTGACTCTTCTAACTTCTCCAAAATCACCGGGTCGCCAGCGTCAATTTTTTCACTAAGTTCTTCAGCCAGACGATTGTGCTCTCGCACCATCAAAGTGTGAGCTGCGGTTAAGCCAATTTGTTCGTTGGTACGAATATCCCCAGCGATGAACAACTGTTCTGGTGGTAATGCTCCAGCACCCCTAGTGTTACTATTAGGCAATCCGGCAGTGTTGAAAGGTAGTAGCTCTTCACCATTGATAATCTGGCTCTTGAGCTTTCCAGTACCGTCATTAGTACGTAAAAATTCCGCCCGCACTTGATCAGATCCGTAGACCTGTGAACCATCAATAAAAGAAGTCAGCTCGTTGATCTGCTGGCGCGGATTGCCAAGCCCAGTGCCAGTCCCTTCAGCTGCAGGAACCCTAATAAAGGGTATAGAAGTAGCAGATTCTCCAAGTGGATCTCGACGACGAGTGGCAATGTCAATCGGGTTAATTGGGATGGGGATGAAATCCTCTGGTGGGCTATTTTCCCCTCCCTCATTCAGAGCAAAGTCGTGATCAATCAACTGCCCCCACTGCCAGATCCAGTCGCTGGCCCGGAGGAAATTAGGCACGAATTCAGTCTGGCGCACAATGGTATTGCTAATGTCACGAGGGTTAGGCAGAACATTGCCGGTGGGACCGGTTATTCTTGGTGCGTTAAAGCCATCCTCGTAAGCAGGAGTCAGGAGCCGAAGTAGTGGTGTTTCGGCTTCACCCAATGTCGGGTCATTGGGGTTGTTGTTCAATCCATTAATGGTGCGGAATTCTCCTGCTTCTGCAGGCACAGACATGGTAAATCCTAGGGCAGCGAAAGTGGTTACTGCTAGACCAAGCTGAGTAGGCTTGAGGTTTCTAACCACTTTTAAGTTAGATAAATGATTTTTCATCAGGTTAGTACTTAGGTTAAGATTGCATCCCAACCGCTAATGTGGTAGATGCAGTAAAATACTCTATCTCTTCTAATAAGGTGTTTGGAAAGTAGCTACATGGTTTGCTAAAACCGGGTAATTTACTTTAGTTATCCCCAAGATTCACGGGTTTTCGTCTAAGAGGTTGTCTGAGAAGTCTCATTTGCTACATCCAAGCCCCCGTTGGTCCCCCAATTCTGGGGGACTTTTAGAAGCAAATTGACTCTTGTTCCCCCCAAAGTTGGGGGGTCAGGGGGGCAAAATTCAGTATCAAAAAACTTGGGAGATATCCTCTTAGATAGGGTCGCCTTTATAGTCAGCAGGCTATGCAGAAAAGGTTTAAATCTTTTTTAATAAGGCGACCCTATCTTACGGTAACTTCAAAACCTGAGCGTTCGCGTAGCGTGGCCTGCGGCCAGGTGGGGGAATGCGTCTCACGGTCTTGTTCAAATTTTGCTTCCCATTCAGGTTCAAGAGCCTGAATGGCCGCGTGCCTGTAGAGCACGGTCATATATGGTTGGGATACCTAATGGGCGTTTTTCCGTCCGTCCGGGTTTGGGAATCCATACTCTTCTGGTGGGTTGTGCCTTTGTGGAGACTTTAATTTTGGCTACTAAGGCGAGACGCTGCTTATTGGTTAAAGTTTTAATCCCGTCTATTCCGGCAGTCTTTTTACCTTTGTTCTCCTGGGTAACTCGCCTGACCGCAATCATTTTGGCTGTCCTTGAAGTTACCGTAAGAGAGGGTCGCCATTGAGCGCGACAGGTTATAGGTAATAGTTTTAAGTTATATGAATTAAGGCGACCCTCTCTAAGGTTTCGTCCCAGGATTTCATCAGAGTCTTTTGCAGCTTTCTAACCACGCGGACATCACCACGTTGTGAGGCTCGGTATATTCGTTTTTGTAACTTAAATAAAGTCTTTTCTAGCTTTCGCCAGTTAACCTTATTCCATTCCGACTTTGGGGAAAAACCCCGAGTATTGGGCATTTTCATTACTACTTACAACTACACCATTTCCTATAACGTGAGTCCGTCAGCATATCCTAGATATTACTCTAAGCATTGGCAACTGAGCTCAATCTCGCCCCCACATGACTTGCGGCTAACTACCTACTCAGAATATTCGACCTTCCTGAGAGTACATGTGAGGGTTAATTCGTTCCTGATAACCATTCTGCGGACTTTTAGGGCGATACTATTCACCGGGAATATTGTGGTAAATCGTTATAGAGGGAAAAATCTATAATCTTTATTCCATTGACGTTTTGTCGGTAGCGTATCAGCCTTATTTCGCTACGTGTTTGTAACGATGATTTAAACGTATCTTCCTATTCGTACCCATGAGTCCCTTGCCTGTTACTAACACCATTTTTTGGCTTGCAGTGCTTCACTGTTCGACCCTTGCATTAATCCATAGGTGTGTTACTTCCTATGAATCAGGGTAGGGCTGTCACTCGGATTTCGCGAGGGTTTGAAGTTACCGTAAGAATAGGGTCGCCGAAATGCGCGACAGTCTGTGAGTTATGAGTTTAAGTTATATGAAATAAGGCCGGAGATGAAACCTTAGAATTTTGAAGCCTTTATAGGCGACAGGCTATGGGTAAAAGGGATAAAACTCATGGAATAAGGCTTCAAAATTCTTACGGTAACTTCAAACCACTATTCTAAGGTTTCGCCTCCGGATGGATTTTCACCATCATGGTTATCAAGTTGTCATGGTTCAGTTTCCTGACCTAGCGACTATTCCCCCAAATCCTTGTGGGATAAGGTTTATAGCCAACGAATCGCACTTTCCCCTCAAACTCCCCAATTCGATAAATCAGGTTGATCTGGAGTAATGCACTAAAACTGCGTACCTACACAGCATCAGTATTTTCAGCATTAGTATTTTAAGGCTTTGGTAATCAGGAAAAAGATAATTGGTAATTGTCATTACTCCTGAGCCATTACCGATTATCCATTACCGATTACCCATGCCAAACCATGCTTAGAGTACAATCTCCAATGTTCTAGTATACCCAAGGTTCTAGTATAAGCGACTCAAGACATAGTCGCTCAGATCAATCAGAGCTTGTTTGGATTCTGAGGGTTTCAACACTGATATATTTTTAACTGCTGCCTGAGCATATTTGGCAGCCATTTCCCGCGATCGCTGAATTCCTTTACTATCCCTGACCAGTGCCAAGGCTTGTTCTTTATCCTCCGGCTGGGCAAACTCTCGCTCTATGAGCACCTCTAGGTAGGGTTTTTCTTCGAGGGCAAATAAAACTGGTGCTGTGAGGTTTCCACTTACTAAATCTGACCCTGCGGGCTTACCTAACACATCTGTGGAAGCTGTAAAGTCTAGAATATCATCTACAATCTGAAACGCCAACCCCAAATTACGTCCATAGTGATATAAATTTTCGGCTACCTGATCTGAAACACCACTTAGGCATCCCGCTGCTTTAGCACTATTAGCCATCAGTGAAGCTGTCTTGTTATAAGTCTTTGCCAAGTAGCCTTCTATAGTTGTCGTGGTGTCAAATCGACTCAGTCCTTGTTGGATTTCTCCCTCTGCCATATCTTTAATCACTTCAGAGAGCAGCTTAACTACCTCTAAGTTATCCAGATTAGCCAGATACCAAGCCGATTGACCAAACAGAAAGTCACCAGCTAGCACAGCGATTCGGTTATTGAACAAGCTATTAACAGTGGGCACCGTCCGGCGTACATCTGACTCGTCTATCACGTCATCATGCACCAGAGAAGCCGTGTGAATCATCTCAGTAATTTCTGCTAGACGGCGATGACGTGGAGTAATCTTGGAGTTGGTTATCGTTGCCCGTGAGACCAACAATACAATGGCTGGTCGTAACCGCTTTCCCCCAGCTCCGAATAAGTGTTCAGCTGCAGCGTATAAGATTGGGTGACTGGCACCAATCAGGTTTTTTAAGTTTTCACTCAATAGATACAGATCTGCTTCTACCGAAGCAAAAAGGGAGGTCACTGAGGTCATGTGATCAGCCGACTCAGAAGTTAGTTACGAAAGTTTACATATTTCTTTCTTAATTCTAAGCTAACCGTCCCCGATAGGAAAATTTTGTTGAGTTTATGGCATAACTGGAAGGAAATTTGAGGAATTGTATAGACTTGTTAAGTCTGTACCGATCTCGGTATGGCTACCCAGGATTTTTGTGCTATCCTGATAATTGAGGGTTTTAAAGATTTAACATACTGAATTCCAAACAAACGTGGTAAGGGGAGAGTTAAATTCGGTGATCCCACCATAGCCAAGAAGTAGGCTTAGGCAAGACAAGCCTCTCTATCCCATCTATGTCTCAGGATCTCTACTGATATCTCTCAGTCTCTCTACTGAGTCAACTTGTTGTAAACCAGACATAACCACCAAAAGTTGCCTAATCGGGAGCCTGAGTTGAGATGATTCTCACCTTAAGATCAGGAGTTAGCTAGGCGAGGGTGGTTACGGTCAACTGCAGTAAACACCTGTATCCCATACCTGATTATCCGCAACCAGATCCTAGAACTATATGGTTTTAGGATGGCTTTGCCGCAGATTTCTATAGAACGTTGCATCTATCTGTCTCTTGTTCACTCTTATGTTATACATTGATATGTCGTTAATGATCCCCCTGCTAGCTACTGGCTACTTAATCACCATCTATGTGCTGTTAACACTAGCCCAGCGTGTTCAACGTTCTCCAAGGTACTTTGCTAATCCCATTAAAAACGCCTTGGCTACTCGTGTGCCAACTGAGTCGGCATCCCAGGTCAACCAGGTTAAGGGATGGTCTCAAAGGTCTCAAAGTGAATCTCCTCCAGCATAACCCATGGCCTATTCATCTGCTTGGGTAGGAAGAGTCTTGAAACCTGGCGCAATGAGTACCAGATTGTCTAAATAGATTTTGAGTTTTCCCAAAAACAGATAGACGCAAATAGTTCTGACCACTGTCTGTGTTGATCTGTTTGGCTATGAGATTTTGACAGGTCATGGTCTACTGGCTCATGATCAAGTATATCCAAGTATATCTTAGCGATACTCCAATATACAAGGTTGCCGTGATCAGGACTGACGTTGCCAAAAGGGTGAAGTCAGGCTTTACCCCTTTTGGCTAATGGCCTAAGGGGTAACGGAAAACCAAACAGCCCTGGTGGTGGTCGAGGTAAGGGAGAGTTTCTCCTCTCCCTTGTTCCCTCTGGCACTAGAACAAGGATTAGTCTTGCCTTGCCATGACCAGGGAAATGTTGCCCCTAGCTGAGTTAGGTAGAATTAGGGATTATATTGGGTTAATTATCCCAACAATGCTTTGGCTTTAGCGACTACATTTTCAACCGTGTAACCAAACTTCGCCATAGCGACGCCACCGGGAGCAGAAACACCAAAGCGATCAATGCTAATCATATCACCCTCGGTACCCAAGTAACGGCACCAACCAAAGCTGACACCAGCTTCGACCCCGAGGCGCTTAGTCACTGCTTTGGGCAAGACGGATTCCCGATAGGCTTCATCCTGGGCTTCAAAAAGTTCCCAGCTTGGCATGGAGACAACACGGACTTTCTTACCTTCCTCTCGCAACTTCTCAGCCCCTTGGACACACAGTGACACTTCGCTACCAGTACCAATCAGGATAATGTCAGGAGTGCCATCGCTGTCCGAGAGGACGTAAGCCCCTTTGGTCGCGGCTTCAATGGAACTACCAGCTAGGTTAGGTAGACCTTGTCGGGTAAAGGCGATGAGAGTTGGAGCATTACGACGCTCAATAGCTACCTTATAAGCCCCAGAGGTTTCGTTGCCATCAGCAGGTCGAAGGACTACCAGATTTGGTATAGTCCTTAGGGAAGCAATGGTTTCCACAGGTTGGTGTGTCGGACCATCTTCACCTAAGGCTACCGAGTCGTGGGTCATTACCCAAATTACACCAGCTTCTGATAGAGCCGACAGGCGAATTGCTGCCCGCATATAGTCGGTGAAAATGAGGAAGGTGGCTCCATAGGGAATCAAACCAGAGTTGTGAAGGGCAATGCCATTGCAAATCGCCCCCATCCCATGTTCCCGGACGCCAAAGCGCAGGTTCCGGTTTTCATATTGCCCTTTCTGGAAATCCCCAGATATGTTCAATAAAGTGAGATTGGAGGGAGCAAGGTCAGCGGAACCACCAATCAATTGAGGCAGTACGGGAGCGAGTGCATTGAGAGTGGCTTGAGAATGTTTACGGGTTGCTACTCCCTTGTCTTCCGGCGTGTAGGTGGGCAGGGCTTTTTCCCATCCTTCCGGGAGTTGGCCACTGGTAATTTGCTCAAATTCTGCTGCTTGTTCAGGATACTTTGTTTTGTAATCAGCTAGGGTTTGATTCCAGGCAGCTTCCGCTTCCGTACCCCGTTCCACAGCTTTCCGTAAATGGTTGAGAGCATCATCTGGAACTACAAAGGGTTCATATTCCCATCCCAGGTGTTGGCGAGTGGCCTCCACTTCATCCCCACCTAAAGCTGCACCATGGACAGCATGTGAATTGGCTTTGTTAGGAGAACCATAGCCAATGGTGGTGGTTACCTTAATCAAAGACGGCTTATCTGTTACGGCTTTGGCTGCTGCTATGGCATCATTGATAGCTTCGAGATCAGTGTTACCACTTTCTACATGTTGGACGTGCCAGCCATACGCTTCAAAGCGCTTACCCACATCTTCAGTAAAGGCTAAGTCCGTAGAGCCGTCGATGGAAATATGGTTGTCATCGTAGAGAGCGATGAGTTTACCAAGTCCTAGGTGACCCGCTAAAGAACAGGCTTCACCAGACACCCCTTCCATGTTGCAACCATCACCAAGGATGACGTAGGTGTAATGATCGACAATGGTAGCATCCGGTTTGTTGAACCTAGCAGCTAAGTGAGCTTCTGCCATTGCCAAACCCACACCATTGGCAATTCCCTGTCCCAATGGACCAGTAGTTACTTCAACCCCATCGGTTTCAAAGTTTTCTGGGTGTCCAGGTGTAACCGATTCCCACTGGCGGAACTGCTGAAGATCGTCTATGGTTACACCATCATAGCCAGTTAGGTAAAGTAAGGCGTATTGCAACATACAGCCATGACCAGCCGACAAGACGAAGCGATCGCGGTTGAACCAATTGGGATTTTTGGGGTTATACCGCATAAAACGGTCCCAAAGCACGAATGCCATAGGAGCCGCCCCCATGGGCAGCCCAGGATGACCAGACTTGGCCTTTTCTACAGCATCAATCGCCAAGAAGCGGATGGAATTGATGCAAAGTTCTTCGAGAGACTGGGTTGCAACGGCCATAATTTCTGTTTAATGGATATGTGTGTACTATGGTCTAACAATAATTTGTCTGAGTTCAAACAAGGGTGGCTCTCGGTTGACCCAAAGGTACTTTCTCATAATCCCATTACCGGGATCAATCAGCAAGAGATAGGGATTGGCTAAGCATGAAGGATGTTCGCCTGATAGCGTCTCTGGTAGTGTAAGATGAAGCATCAAGGATGAAAACAATCCATAAAGCGTGGGAATATGGGTTACTCAGTAAGTATCATTAACTAGTAGTTGTAACTACTAGTTTTTTCCTTGAGCTACCTTCACCCAATGCCTACCATAATATAAAGGCTACCCTTTTGGTTCTCCTACGGAGTAAGCCGTTAACCATTCAAACTTTATTCCCACTTTACCGGTATTTTTTGAAGGCTAGGGTTACATTATGACCGCCGAACCCAAAGGAATTGGATAGCACTACTTCTACCATCTGCTGGCGACTATAATTGGGTACGTAATCCAAATCGCATTCAGGGTCTGGGTTGTTCAAATTTATCGTTGGTGGAATCTGGTCATGGGCAATTGCCATCACTGAAGCCACTGCTTCAATGCCACCAGACCCTCCCAACAAATGACCTGTCATGGATTTGGTGGAGCTAATTGCTACTTTATAGGCATGGTCTCCTAAAGCTTTTTTAATCGCTGCTGTTTCAGTTTTATCATTGGCAACTGTACTAGTCCCGTGGGCATTGATGTAGCTAACCTGTTCGGCCGTCAAACCAGCATCCTTCATCGTCAGTGCTATAGCCCTGGCTGCTCCTTCGCCACCTGGTACAGGGGATGTCATGTGATGGGCATCACAGGTCATGCCATAGCCGACGATTTCGGCATAAATTTTTGCCCCACGACTGAGGGCGTGTTCTAGTTCCTCTAGGATCACAATCCCAGAACCTTCTCCCATCACGAAGCCATTGCGAGCGATATCAAAAGGACAGCAAGCTGACTCAGGAGTATCGTTACGAGTAGATAAAGCTCGTGCTGATGCAAAACCAGCCATTGCTAGGGGAGTCACCGCCGCTTCAGCACCGCCACAAATCATGGCTTGGGCATAGCCTCGCTGGATTAAGCGAAACGCATCACCTACGGCATTAGACCCTGCGGCACAAGCAGTAACTGGGCAACTATTGGGTCCCTTGGCTCCCGTATGAATTCCTGTCTGACCAGCTGCCATGTTAGCAATCATCATCGGGATCATAAACGGACTACAGCGGTCAGGTCCACGTTTAATAAGAACTGTTTGCTGGTCTTCCAGTACCTTCAGACCACCGATGCCAGTGCCAATCATTACACCGACCTGTTCTGCGTTCAGGTCATTGATCTCAAACTGGGCATCAGCTAATGCTTGCTTACTGGCAGAAACCGCAAATTGAGCAAAGCGGTCCATACGCTTTGCTTCCTTACCCTTCATGTAGTCATGGGGATCAAAGCCCTTAACCTCGCCAGCAATACGACAAGCGTGCTTGGAGGCATCAAATAAGGAAATTAAACCAATACCATTGCGTCCGTTTAACAACCCTTCCCAGTACTCAGCCACAGTGTTGCCTATCGGCGTAATTGCACCGAGACCTGTAACAACGACCCGTTTTTTCTCAAAGTTTGTCATCATGCCATTAAAACTAGGCTTATCGACCGTGAACGCAGAACTTGCGGTAATGAATCAGGCTGATCAAGCTGGAGTTTCTGCTCCTGCTCCTACTTTTTCTGTAATGTAATCCACAGCCTTTTGAACAGTGTCGATCTTTTCCGCCGCTTCATCAGGGATTTCGATATCGAAAGCTTCTTCTAACGCCATTACCAGTTCAACTGTGTCTAGGGAGTCAGCGTTCAGATCATTGGCAAAGCTGGATTCTGGCTTAACCTGGTCCGCCTCAACGTCCAACTGTTCTGAAACGATGCCTTGAACTTTAGTGAAAATTTCGCTCATATAAATATTCCTCAGCCTTTTTAGCTAGAACCTCTCAAGCAGTACTTACTGATTTTAGGGGTTTTATGATCTTATCCGAAAGAGGTCTCATCTTGTAGGTAGATAAGAAGATATACGACCATTACCCTGAGCAATTCCTTGGATAATTCAAAACGCCGCTGCCTTCTTGCCACCTGAGGATATTCAAGACTACGTCAATGAGATCAAGCAGTACTTTGGTCAAACTTACCACAGCCGAGCCCCACATAAATCTCCTTCCCACGTTACCTGGCAACCTCCCTTTGAATAGACTATGGATATCTTGTCGATCTTAAGACAGCATCTGAAAGCCAATGTTTGAGACCCTGATCCCACTTTCGTTAATCCTTAAAGGCTTTGGTGCCTTTGTTACCAGTGTTATCTATCTATATTAGTGTCCTCAAGACCCTAACACTGCTTAGTTTGCACAACGTTTTGATGGTAACCTAAGAGACATCCTCGGGAATTGTACACCAAACCTCGCCAAACCGCTCCTTTTCCGCGCAGATGACGGTTGCCTTCCAAGCTTGAGCCAGCCAAACGTTAGAGTTTCATGGGCAGAATTTCAACATCGTTCCTTGAGTTCACCCTGTTAATTCACGATGGTCGGTCTTGGAAAGTTTCAGCTGTTTTTTATTTTTGTCAAGCTAATTAAACAAAACTTTATAAAAAAAACCGAGTAACGGGAAGCTGACTTCTTAAGCCTTCCTTAAACAGAGCACTAGACTCTTGCCATATCGGGTGTCTTAGTAACCTTGCAAGAGTCAAAAAGCCTAAGGCTTATGAGTTTAACGGAGTTGCGATCCCAGGGATCGTGCGTAAATCCATTAAGTCGAGCTTAGTATCAGTATGAATACTTAATACAGTACTTCTACCAATTTTAATACAGTACTTCTACCAATTTTTAAGTTATACCAATTCTTAAGTTATACCAATTCTTAGTGCTCACATGGCTACACATTCGTTTGATCTGAGCATCTAAGCCTCTGAGCATCTGAGCCTCTGACCATCTGACCATCTGACCATCTGCATCTATAACTTCTACTTTGAAGAATTGGTATTAGTTGATGGGCTAACTAACCAATCCCGACTAAAAGCCTAGCAGTCAAAAATTTTTGTTTTATCAAGAGGAGCTTTTCAAAATACACTAATTCGGTTAAATTCCTCGTAATATCAGTTTTGTAATGAGTTAGCTCAGTTAGCTCAATTATGTATTTACACGGTTGTCGTACTAGGTCACGTTGATGCTAAAAGTGATGTAATCACTTGACAAGGAAGGTCTCATGAATTCAAGTATCATTTTTTGGTTATTCAGCTGGTTTTTATTGGCAATTTATGATTATAAACCCAAAAACAATACTATCAAAGATAGCAATCAAATCCAAAATTTATTAATTTATTGGTTTTTTTTTATTTTCAATAACTATGAAGCCATTGAACAAGATCTAAATTTGGCTAATGAGAAAATCAAGTGGCTGGACTATGAACTTAAAGAAAGTCATCAGCAAATCATCGGGATAATCAATAAGTTTATTGTAGTTAATAACTCCTTAAGGAGGTTGCATAAAAAAAATGTCTCACTGCAAGAGAGGGTTGAACGGCTGGAGTTGGAAAAGCAGGCTTTTCTTGAAGAGCTTGATGGCGGAGCAGAAACTTCAAATTGGGATTATCAAGCCTGGGAGTTTATGGTACAGAAAACCAAAGGAATAATTGTGGAGCTAAACCAAGTCAAGACGGAAGTTAAATCACTCCTAAGACAAAACAAACAATTGGCATGGGATAAAGCATGCTTAGAAAGGCAACTTGAGTTGGAGAGGGCTGAAAATCAATGCCTGACTATGGAAAAACAACAACTAAATCAGCAAAAAAATATCTTGGCAGGGAAACTGAGACAGAAGCATATTGAAACTCAATCCCTACTCACTGAAATCGAAGCACTAAAGATGTAAAAACCAAGATGTGTTGATGATAAATTTTGATCAGTCTACAAGCTTAAAGCAGGACAGTTACGGTCATGAGTAATATCCTGTCCGGTTGACTACTTATAATTCTGGGTTTTTCGTTAATTGAAAATTGAAAATGGCAAATCAACAATTAACAATTAACAATTAACAATTAACAATTAACAATTAACAATTCATGAGTATAGTATTAACCATTTTATAAGTGATTAACCGGACTTGATCTTACCACTTACTAATTTCCAAATATTGACTCTACCAGGTTAAGTTAGTAGCCGAATACTACCACAAACTATTTGATAGTTAAGTGACCCTTGAGCATGAACATACAAACCAGGCAATAGCCAAAGCAAAATAGACAATAGTTATGGGTATAGTATATTTTATTCAAGTCATTAGTAACCCGTCAGTGGGGCTAGCCCCAAGGGTACCAGAATAAACTAACCCCCGCTGTGTGTCCAGAGTCAAGATTGCCCCATCCCGAATCAATTGGGTCGCATTATTCACCCCCACAATTACTGGCACACCCAAGCGTAACCCAATCACTGCTGCATGGCTAGTTATACTATCTTCCTCAGTGATAATTCCTGCTGCCTTGCGAATGACTTCCACAAATTTGGCATTGGTTGAAGGAGCCACTAGGATTTCTCCGTGGTTGAAGTTAGGTAAATCACCATCAGTGTCAGCCACCCGAGCAACACCACTTACTGATCCCTGACCAATACCAACTCCCTGACCCAAAACTGCTTTGACTACTTCTACTTTAATTAAGTCTGTTGACCCAGCCACACCTTGGATTGTCCCAGCCGTCATGACGACCAAATCTCTTTCTGTTAGAAGCTGTTTTTCCTGAGCCACGCTGATTGCGGCTTGGAAGGTCTGACCAGTTGAGGGTAAATCGAGGACTAACAAAGGTCTGACCCCCCAAACTAGCTGGAGTTGTCGAGCCACATCTACATGAGGTGTTACTGCTAATATGGGAGTCTGGGGTCGGAATTTAGAAACATTCCGCGCTGTAGCACCGGTTTTAGTCAGAGTCATGATGGCTGCTGCCTCTAACTGCTCGGCAATGTGACCAACTGCTTGGGATATAGCATTGGGAATGGAGCGGCTGGTGTCACGAGCATGACCGATAATCTGTTCTTGCTCAATGCGCACCGCAACCGTGCCCATGGTCTTTACGGCTTCTACTGGGTATTTACCAACAGCTGTTTCGTTAGAGAGCATGACTGCATCAGTGCCATCAAGGATAGCATTAGCTACATCAGAAACTTCTGCACGAGTTGGTCGGGGCGAGTGAACCATACTGTCCAACATTTGAGTGGCAGTGATGACTGGGATTCCCCGTCGATTTGCTGAGGCAATCAGTCGCTTTTGTAAGATTGGTACATCCTCTGCTGGCAGTTCTACCCCTAAGTCACCCCGAGCAACCATCACTCCATCGCACAGGGAGATAATTGCCTCCATTTGCTCAATGGCTTCATGCTTTTCAATTTTGGCAACCACGGGTACCTGCTTCCCAGCACTGTTAATCAGTTCTTTGATTTCCAAGATGTCCTGAGGATTACGAACAAAGGAGAGTGCTACCCAATCCACACCTTGATCCAAACCAAACATTAAATCTCGTCGGTCTTTATCGGTCAGAGCTTTGATAGATAGGTAGACACCAGGGAAGTTAACTCCTTTGTTATTTGAGAGGGGTCCACCGACGGTAACGGTACAGTGCAAGGCTCGTTCCTCTCGGTCTACCTTATCTACCCGCATCTCAACTTTGCCATCATCTAATAGGATGGTGGCTCCCACAGGCACTTCGTCCGCTAGGGGTTCGTAGGTAACTGAACTGATTTCCTGTTTACCAACCATCGATTTGCTGGTTAAGGTGAAGCGATCGCCATTGTTGACAACAATGGAACCGTTTTCAAACCGCCCCAAGCGAATTTTCGGTCCTTGCAAGTCTTGGAGGATCGCTACAGGCTGATTGAGTTCAAAGGCCGTCTGGCGAATCAGGCGAATATTGCGCTGATGGTCTTCATGGGTGCCATGGGAAAAGTTGAGTCGTAAAGTGGTGGCACCAGCTTGAATTAGTGCCTTGAGAACATCTGGGCTATTGCTCGCAGGGCCAATTGTGGCAACAATCTTTGTCCGACGTAGGGAATTTGGCGATTGCATAAACGTCAAAGGGATTAGGTGGGTTTCCCGAACAACACCTTAGCATGGCACATTATTGTTATTTGTTTGATATTAAGTTTTCCTCAATATCTTTACCAAGACTTCTAATTAGTCATTAGTCATTAGTCATTAGTACCAAGCCAGGTTTAACAAGATTCGGTAAACATTCCCTAATCTACACTAAGTGCGGTTAGTGGGGGATGAATTGCCAGTCAAAAAATTTTTCTCCTAATTAAGTTGTAATCAATAAGATATTCCGGCTTAGTCGAGGGTACTTCACGGGTTACTATTGCGGTATTGGATCCGGTAAATTCGGTTGTTGGCTTCTTCTGTGACGAGCAGACTGCCATCTTTTAGCACCAGCAACCCAACTGGACGTCCCCAGGTGGTTGGTCCTGAGGAATCGATCAGAAAACCAGTCAGAAAATCTTCATAATAGCCTAATGGTCGTCTATCAGTTTTAAAGGGAACAAAGACAAGTTTGTAACCGGTGCCTAGGTTACGATTCCAAGAGCCACGAAACGCTACAAAGGCACCGTTACGATACTTTTCTGGAAAGGTCCGTCCATCATAAAATTGTAATCCTAGTGCTGCTGAGTGCGATTGGAACAAGACATCGGGAGTTCGGGTTTGGGCAACCAGTTCAGGTTTGATGCTTTGACCATTGCGGGTTTGACGGGGATCGATGAGATGGGGGGCTAAATAGGCATAGGGCCAACCATAGAATTCCCCTTGGCGAATACGGGTGAAGTAATCAGGAACTAGGTCATCTCCGATCAGATCTCGTTCATTGACGGTAGTGTACAGTTCACCAGTAATTGGGTGAAAGTCGAGACCGACAGGATTACGTAACCCATAGGCAAAAGTCTGTTGGTTTGAGCCGTCCAAGTTCATCACCTGTACCGATGCTCGGGGTAGGGGTTCGCGATCGACATTAGACCGTGAACCAATAGAGACGTAGATTTTGTTTAGCTTGGGAGATACTACCACATTGCGTGTCCAATGCTGGTTGTAGCCGCCGCCAGGAAGGTCAGCAATTTTTTGACCTTTGCCAGTGAGTTGGTCTTGACCTTTTGTGTAGGGAAACCGGAGTACAGCATTAGTGTTGCCCAAGAAGAAGTATTGATCAGCAAAGGCCATGCCAAAGGGAATATTTAACCCATTACTGGCACTAGCAAAAGTTTTTTTGACATCAGCAACTCCATCACCATTGCTGTCGCGCAATAAACGAATACGATTTGCCCGAGTTTCTGTGACCAAGATATCGCCAGTGGGAGTAAGTGCTAGCCAGCGGGGACGGTCTAACCCATCAGCAAATACGTTCACTTGGAAACCCGCTGGTACTTTTAGGCTTGGGTTGGATGGTATTGCTACCACTTTTGGAGGTCGAGAGGCGCTAGTAGTAGCAAAAGGTTGGGGTAAATCATTCAGGGTAATTTGAATCGGTTGGGGTGTCAGGGTTTTGGTATCGATTAGGGTTTTTGTGGATAAAGCATTTGTTTGTGTAGGTGCCTGAGCAATTTGGGGAGATTCTTCAGAGGAGGACTTTTGTACAATCGGTGCCGCAGGTGCTTGAGTTGAAGTGCTGGTTGAACCACAGGCTACTACCGTAGTCATCAGCAGTTGCAGGATCAGGAAACGTGGGGAATTCATGGTCATGAGCACAGGGTGATATTGGGATTGATTTTAACTCCTTGTCAAGACGTAACTCCTAGTAGAATTTCTTGACTAGGTAACAAACTTTAAACAATTGTTGAGAATATATTGCACTTCAGCATAAATATCTCGGCTCAATCCAACTCAGAGTAATCGATTACTCCTATACCCATAGGCGAGTTAATATTTATTTAATAAAAGTATTTATCATTTAGCAAAATCACAGGTATACTAGTGATTACTTAGGGTGCATCAGGGTAAGCCCAAGAAAAGTTGAGCCAAAATGTGATATATGGCAAGAATTATGAGCATATTAAGCCAAGATTGCTCAGCACTATTGCCTAATTTTTTCAATATTGTTGATAAGAATGTCGCCTTATTGATTCTTGCCTTTACCCTGGTTGCTATACGGGGTAAGCCCAAAAAAAATCGCTCATAACAACGTGGGTTGGTTGGATATCGGTTGATCCTGCCTCGAAACCCCTATAATCTCGTAGAGCTGTACTCGCAATAGAGTTAAGTTGTTGATAATGATGGTTTTTTTTTATCAAAAATCACAGGGTTGCTGATTCTTGCCCTTACCCTGGGGTGCTATATAGCATTTCTCGAATAACTGAGATACACCTAGTAAAAAGAATTTCATGGATGATAACAGGAGCAGTAGTTTAACTCAAGGCTTGGATTTTACTTCCGAAAGTATTGATAATAGTCAGATTGTTGGACAAGCTGGGGGGAACATTATATCTGTTCAAAATAGTGGCTCTGGTAGTGTTGAGCAAAAAATTCAAAACAGTCTATTTTCAATTCATATTCATATTGGTAATCCTATTAACTCAAATGCTAGGCGTAGGGTGAATTCTAAGCCTTCAGGCTCAGCCGTACCTGGTTGGAGGGATGTTCTATTAGAGCCTAAGGCAGCATAGCTGTACTTAATCTTAGCTGTACTTAATCTATGTCTGTAACTAAGAGTATTTAAATCTGATTTATGATATTTGAATCAATTGTGGAAGGCTAGGTAAGAATTAAGTTATTGAGCAAGGAATATTTGCATGAAATAATCTTTGCTAACCATGAATACGAGCTCTCAGAAAAGATATCTAACTTACTAGATAACGTTGATAATGTAAGAGCAAAAATATACACAAACTCATACAATTACAACAAGGTTTATTTTACGGGAGTATGATCATTAAAATGGCAAACAAGTATCATCAAATTAAAAAGAAATTAAGACATATTATATCTAAACCTTATTTGCGTTCAATCGGTTCAATCGGCATAATGATTTTATTTATTTTTATGTTGTTATATATTGTTGAACGTTTTCCTATTAAAAATCCTTATTTAGGGTATGCTCAATATAAATGTGACCAAGATCTAATTGATATTAGTGAATCCGATAGCCAAGAGAAATCCTATAGCATAATGGAAGATTGTAAATCTATAATTAATAAATTTTCCAACAATCCCAACAATAATTTTGCTTTATATCTAGCCTATAAAAATCTGGGAAGAGCAAAACTAGTTTATTCCTATGCTAGTTGGCAAAAAAATAAGGGACCCAAAATAATAACAATAAATAACACTCAATTAACGGTTGATCAGTTAATCGAACAAGTGAAAGAAAATTTCAAGAGTGCTGAAAAGTATAATCCAGAAGATCCGCTGATAAAATTATACATCGCTTTGATGGAAGATTTTAAGGATTTTGTACTGAATCCGGAGAGTCTAGACTGTTTGCCTGCTAGTCAACGCTATGAAGAGGCAATTAACCTTTATATAGATGTTAAGAAAGTTAAAACTGTAGACAATAATTTTTTTGCACTGCTTGAGTTGGGTCATTTCTTAGTTAGCAGAGACAGGAATAAGACATCTAAAAATTTAAAGAAAGATAAGTGGAACAACTTTAATGGATATAAGAAAGGGATAGAACTTTACAATAAGCTCCAAGTATCTGACCAGAACGGAAAGCATACAGTTTTGTTAAGCAAGGCTAAAGCTCAACTACTTAATAAGGATTATGAAAAAGCTCGAGATTCTTTTGAAAAAATTTTACAGAAAGAGCCAGATGCTTATCAGATTAGGTACTACATTGGGAACTCATATATCTTAGAGAATGGTCAGTATGATCAGGCCATTAAAGAATATGACAAAGTTACAGAAAATCCTGATACTGAACTTTACTATTATGCATTGCGAGATTCTGGTTTTGCGTACTATATGACTTCTAAGTATGATCAAGCTAAAGATAGATTGGACAGAGCACTTAACCTGGAAGTGTCAAAAACGCAAGCTGAGAAAGAAAGAAGGGAGTTGATGGAAGAATATTTCAAAAAAATTAAGGATGGTCAATGTGATCAACTAGATCCTGATAACAATAGTTGTGAGCTTGAAGATCGAAAGAGTCTTGAATACAAGTTGTTTGACGCAGGATTTTTTCAGAGCATCTTTACTGTTCATGACAAAAAAAGAGGAACAGATCCATTTATTGATGTTGAACATGATAAATTTTATCAGTGCCGAAATGATCCTGAATTTTAATTTTTTTATTCCAGGATATAGCAATTCTACTACGACTTGTGAAGTACAAAGCGATCGGGTGCATCTCATATTTGTAAAAAAGTTGCGTAGGGTGCGTTAGGGGAGCCTCATTTTCCGCCTCGTAGCCAGGGTTTGGATAGCCCGCCCCGTAACGCACCACCGTGTCAAACAGCAAAAGCGATGCACCCAAGCGAACCCCCTAAATTCCCCTTAATAAGGAGGACTTTGAAGTTGATAAGCTTACCTCATAACTGCAATAAACGCTATATTTAGACTAGTAATCCCTAATATTGCTATTATGTGGAGTCGTCGCCAACTATTACAATCTAGTTTTGTAGGTTTAGGGATCGCAGGGACTGTCTACCAATTCCTTAAATCGCGACCTACTGCCACTGTTAAGGTACCTAGGTTCACCACAGATGAGCAACTCTCAGCAAAGTATGTTGGATTTGATCCTATAAATTGTCTACGAAGTTTTGATTATGGTCGTGTTAAGCAGGAAAATGGACATCTGATCAGGGAGTTTGAAATCGTTGCAGATAATACCTCGACTCAGCTAAATAAATTGGTAGGTTGGGTTAGCTGGAATTTTAATAATCGAGTTCCCGGTCCAACATTAAGAGCGGTAGAAGGTGATCGGATTAGAGTAATTTTTCGGAATCAGGATTCTGCTAGTAGTCATAGCATTCATTTTCATGGTATTCATCCTGCTGAAATGGATGGAGTGACTCCCATAGGCAAAGGTAAAGAAACTGTCTATGAATTTGAGGCTAAGCCCTATGGGGTTCATCTTTACCATTGCCATGTTAGTCCTGTTACTCGCCACATTAGCAAAGGACTGTATGGTATGTTCATTATTGATCCTCCCAGAAAACGCCCTTCCGCCGATGAAATGGTTTTAGTTATGTCAGGTTATGACATTGACGGAGACATAAAAACTGAAGACATTAAAACTAATGAACTTTATGCGTTTAATGGCTTACCTGATTTTTACCATAAACACCCTATTCCGATTTATCAAAATCAGTTAATAAGATTATATATAGTGAATATGATTGAGTATGATGTGGCTGTTACTTTTCATATTCATGCCAACATGTTTAAAGTTTATCCAACCGGTTGTACTATCAAGCCAACTCTAAAAACCGATGTCATTACTATGGGTACAGCGGAACGGCATATTTTAGAGTTTGCGTATGCTTTCCCAGGAAACTATATGTTTCACCCTCATCAAGACCAAATTGCTTAAAATGGTTGCATGGGACAATTTTCAGTTATTCCTAGTAACAAATTTTGAGAACAGTAAACGTTATGAAAAATATACTCAAATACGTTTTTATTACTTTAGTTGTTGCCCTTTTAGTGGTAGTAATTGGGTACTATCTACCTAGTAATACTCCTACTAAAACTAGTGAACTTTTTTCTAACTCCGAATATGAAAAAATATTAGATGAATATTATATCAAAAATCTTGGTCTAATGCAAGGTCATCTGATTGCAGCCAAAGATTTATTAGAAGGGGGAACCCCAGATCAAGCACAATCTCATTTAGAACATCCTATTGAGGAACTTTACGGGGAAATTCAAGATAAATTAAAAGAGGAAGGTGTTGATGATTTCAAACAGAATTTGGAAGATCTATACGACACAGCTAAATATCAACCTTATAGTGAGGAAGTAACTAAAAAACTTCAGGTATCAGTGGCAGACATAAAATCAGCTATAGATAGTTTTTTTGAAAATCATAAGAATCTTCAGTCACCGGAATTTGCTGAAATTGTGCTTATTAGTATTCTTAATACAGCATCGGAATAATACGAAGCCGCCATTGGAAGGAACTGTAAGATCGTTGCTCCAATAGAGTATCAAGACTCCTTTGGTTTTGTTAAATATGTAGAAAACAAACTTTCACAAAAAAGTTGGGTTCCTGATCAAACACGAGGGAAGATGAAATCTGATGTAACAAAACTTCTAAAAGCGTGGTCTCCAGATAAAGATAAACCCTTTAAAGGAAAGGTAAGTCAACCTCCTAATTGCCTTGAGGCACTCTCTCCATCTGGAGAAACTGAATCTGTATATCCACCTGAATATCCGGTAATGACCCCGGCTCAATTATCTGAGGAGATTGCCAAGATTTATAAGTGAACTATGTTTTATGACATCAATAATGTCTGGTAACTCAATGGCAACTCCAAAAACAGTTTTCGGAGTTGCCAAAACTCGAATAGAAGAGGAAAATATTCAATTATTCGAGTGCATCGCTTTTGCTGTTTGATGCGGTGGTGCGTTACGGGGCCGGCTTTACCAGCGGTGGCTACGAGGTAGAAAATGACGGCAAACCGCCCCTAACGCACCCTACTGGCGTGGCACAGCTAAAATAGTGCAATAGAAATAGGATAACTGAGGCGGAAAGTATGGGAAGAGGAAAACGAGACAAGGTGATTCTGAGTCGAGAACAGAGAAAAAGGCTGGAAGTCATAAGCAACAATGGATACGCCCCAGCCAAAAAAATACTTCATGCTCAAATACTGTTGATGTCAGACGAAGGAGGGGAAGCAAAGCGGAAATGGACAGATAACGAAATTGCCTTAGCACTCAATCTCCATCGCAATACAGTGGGTCGAGTGCGAAAAAAATTCTTAGAAAAAGGAGTAGTGCCAGCGTTAGAGAGAAAACTCAGAAGGAAACCACCAGTAGAGCCGATTGTGGATGGAGAAACAGAAGCTCAAATTATTGCCCTTTGTTGCAGTGAGCCACCCCAAGGGAGAGGGAATTGGAGTTTGAGACTCTTAACTACAGAACTCAAGCGACGCACAATCGTCACGGAAATTTCTAGGGAAACAGTGAGACGAACCCTAAAAAAAACAAATTGCGTCCCTGGAAAACTCAGAGATTCTGTATTCCAGAACGAGATTTGCCAAGATTTGTAGCCGAAATGGAAGTAGTTCTAGACCACTATACCTGTCCTGAAAATCCAGAAATCCCCTTAATCTGCATGGATGAAGCCAGCAAGGAGTTACATGGTCACTTGTACGAACCGATTCCGATGCAGCCAGGAGTAAATGCCAAAGAAGACTATCACTACACCCGTGAAGGAGTCCAAGCCCTATTTAGGTTTTTTGACCCCAGCCGAGGTTGGCGACGAGTCAGTTGTCGCGACAACCGCACCAGCTCCGACTGGGCTATGGAAGTCAAGCAATTACTCGATATTGACTATCCTGATGATCACATTGTGCGCTTGCTGTGCGACAACCTCAATATCCATAACATCTCCTCTTTTTACAAGACTTTTCCCGCCTCTGAAGCCCACAGTTTGGCACGGCGACGGTCGTTGATTCACACGCCACGCAATGGTAGTTGGCTTAATGTAGCGGAAACTGAGCTATCAGTACTGTCTCAGCAATGTCTT
>NZ_JAAHGN010000230.1:0-8431 GCF_010672485.1 Moorena sp. SIO2C4
TTTTTATGCAAGACCTTTCGCGGAGCGGCTATGGGTGAGCATCACCCATAAAGGCGACCCTATCTTACGGTAACTTCTAACCCGCTAACCCTTACTGGCAGTGCCAGACGCTGCTTAACACGGGTATAACGGGAGTCCCCAAGGAGATTGAATGATGGTTTTGACTCAGCTATATTCCAAACGAGGATTTACCAAAGGGCACCAGGATTGTGCTAATCCTCATAGATTCAAACGACTAGTGCCCTAGTGCTGACGCTAACCAACCAATTCTAGGCAGCCAGCCCCCCAAGGTGCATCATTCAGACCTAGCCAAAGTCCAAGATTGCACCCTTGAGTTTTAGAAAAATCTGGGATTATGTGGTATAATTTTGGTTGATTTAATTTCATTATGATTCTGGTGTTTCAGCTCAGTGGCAATGATTAGCTGATCAAGGGTGCAGTTGAGCTTTTCCATCATTAACTTAGTCTGCCAAAAGGAGAGCTTAGGCTGCATTTTACCCCTTTCCCAAATGGAAATGGTTTTTTGGGTTACTCCAAGAGCCTCAGCAAGTTCTCGCTGAGTTAAGCCAACTTGCTGGCGCAACTTTAGTAGTGTTATGTCATGATGTTCACGTAGCATTATAGTTTACTATATAATATTGTCCAACGCCATATCATCAACGGTATAAACAAACAAAAACACATAATGGCAGGTAGCCAAAAGCTGCTTTTGCTTTTTGAAACCTAATCATAACGGTTCCAAGTTATTTACCCCAGCCATCCTTAAATCTACAAATAACAGCTCAATCCGTTATACGTCATCCACATCCAGTCAAATATGGTTCCTGCTTGGCTGATGGATCGGTTGCTTTAATCCCAAAAAGCCATCACTCAACTAAAATACTTAGAGCAGAATAGAGAAGACTTAGGTCAGCGGCGGTTGGATTAAACGGCGCTCACCTAAGCGCGAATTTAATTCAACGACTGTAAGCGCACCGGGTAGGTATCAGCTGACCTGCTCTGCTGATAGAATGCCACCAAAGCTATTGATTTGATTTATCTTGGCGCGTGATTAATAACAGTCGAAGTAAAGCTTAAGACATATTTCTGCTCCGAACGCGCCCCGCGTGGCCTACGGCCTTAGTCCCTACTCCCTGCTCCCTTTCAACCAAAATACTCTGTCCTCAACTATACTTCGGTTGCTGCTATATGTGAGAGTCACCAAGCTGAAAACCACGCCTCTTCAGAGCGTGGATGAAAGCTCGAGAGCGACTTTAGTCGCCGTGAAAAAAAAAGATTGTAAGCTTCCCTAATCTTCTCCTTGCCTGTGTAGAATAAAGTATTATAGAGTACAGGCTGAAAAACCGCTAGGACAGCTGGAATAGGGAACCAAGTTTGACCGCCTAGAAAGTAGTAATGCTCAGAGGGTAGGGAAAATCCTCTCTAAAAACCCAATCGTCAACCAACAATTGACGTGTGAACCTAGAACAGAAAACTTTCCAAGAAAAACCGGTGCGCTTTCCGTTGGCGAATTGAATTTGCCACAGATTGCACCGTAGTGTACGGTGGGGCACACCGAAACATGGGGAAAAGAGTCGGCACTCTCAAGAAAGTACCTGAACGCCTAAGGAGAACTGCCCTCTAGGTCTGCCGTGAATTAACTGGGTATTTGGTAGTTTTCTACCGATATTTGGTTAAGTATTGCTTCTCCCGAAGACACGACGGTTTAAGGTGGTTCGCTGATCTAGGAATCCCCACGTCTTTAGACGGGGGAGTGTCAACTTGGTTTCAAATCCTGTACTGAAATAGTCTTATGACCGCTGCAACTCCCTTAGCTAATGCTCCCGATTTATCTACCGATAACTACCTGGTGGTGGGCTTAGCCACCTGCTTTATCAAAGAAGAGGGGGAAGTTCATCAAGTTCAAATTATTGAACCCATCCCCTCAGCCTCCCTAGAAGCACTGCTTAAAAGCGTTCCTACATCTTACTCAGTGGCTTTTGGTACAACTCTAGGTCAAGTAATCTCAGGGGATAGCCTTGTCAAACCCGCTGAGTTTCCAGAGGATGCTCAGTTTTGCGATGATTTTACTAACCGAGCCCTCGCGGCTGCACGCACTTACAAGAGTTGTCCAGAAGCGATCGCTCATATTCCCCTCGGCACAACGTTTGATAACTTCAACTTTTCCACAGAACGCAAGCGGTTGCTAAATATGCAGCGAGTTGTTACTAAGGAAGATAATGTAAAACAGCATGAGTACACTCACAAGGTTCTCTAATCGTTAATCCATTAGTCCTTAGTTAATTGAAACAAGACTTAGGCTTGCACCCGTTGCTCAAGCCTAGTGTATGGGATATGGGCATTGTTGTATGGGCGCTATGGTCTTAACAATTATCCTTTGACCAATCACTAAGGACTAACGACTATTTCTCTAACAACTTCCAGCCACCATCCCAGTCATCGTTAGGAGGTTCTTGAAGAAAACGCTGACAACGGCTCAGGTGCAATACAGACGCTTGGTCATGTTTGTCATATTTTTGTAGAATGGTGCCAAACTCACCCATGGCGAGGGCGAACTGTCGCTGGAGGTAATACTGACGGCCTTTGTAGTAATGTTCAATGATTCGTGCTTTGTCCTCCGAAATCGGTTCAGATTTTAGGCCCACCAGTTCATAAATGGATACTGGCTTGGTCTTGCCCTTAACAATTACCTTGTCCAATTCCCTAGCCCAGATCTGGTCAGCACAGGCTCTGTAAGTATTTTCACTAATTAGGATGTCACAACCGTATTGCTTGCTAGCCGTTTCCAAGCGAGCACCTAAATTGACTCCATCACCAATAGAGGTAAACTCCATTCGTTTAGTCGAACCCATATTACCACTAATGACGCTATCGGAGTTGATGCCAATGCCGATCTTTAAAGGTTTTCGATTAGCTTTAACACGTTGCTGATTAAACTCTTTGAGACGTTGGCGCATCTCTAAGGCTGTTTGCACTGCTCTCCAAGCATGATCCTCTTGGGGCAAGGGCGAACCAAAAACAGCCATAATCGCATCCCCAATGTATTTGTCGAGGGTACCTTTATATTCAAAAATTGCATCAACCATCGACTCAAAATAGTCGTTTAGCATACCCACGACCTCTTCTGCCTTTAAACTTTCGGTCAAAGCAGTATAGCCACGAATATCCGAGAACAGAACTGATACCTCTTTGCGATCGCCTCCTAATTTATGGTCATCGAGCTTAAGTAATTCCTCTGCTAACTCCTGGGTCATGTAGCGATACATGGTAGTCTTGAGGCGTTTTTCATCACTAATGTCATCCATGACTACCAACGCACCATAGACATGGGTTTGATCACTGGCATCAGCAATAGAGTTAATCGAGAGATTCACACAATGCTTGGTTGATTCTAACCCCTGTGAGATCAGGGTTTGGTCGGGGTAGTACTGACGGCTGTCTTTTTCTGTCTTGGCAGTTAAAGCGTTCTGGAGCCATTGAGCAAAATTTCCCCCTTTGATGTTAATCAACTGACTAACCGATAACCCCTCCAATCTGTCTCCAGGGTAATACCCCAGCAATTTCTTGGCACTTTCATTGGTAGCGATAATCTTACCGGTTTTATCGGTGGAAATAACCCCATTACTGAGACTGCGCAGCATATCCCGCTGAATTTGTTCCTGCTGTTTGATGGTGGCAAAAAGTTTCGCTCGCTGTATGGCTACCCCAGCTTGAATATTGAAGGCTTTCATGTATTCTTCATCAATGCGATTAAAACTTGCTTGCCAGCATTCGGGAGCTTTAGGCCAATCATTCGGATTGTAGGGCTCAAAGTCACCGGTCTTTTTCTTGTTGACTAGTTGGGTGACACCTATTAACTCTTGATTGGAGTTATACACTGGCATACACAAGAGGCTACAGGTGCGATAACCAGATTCCTGATCAACTTTTTTGGAATTGTATGAATTGGGATGATCATATAGGTCAAAAGGAATATTTAGAGCTTCACCTGTTTGAGCTACCTTGCCGGCAAAGCCAACCCCCATTAGGATCCGGATTTCTTGGGAGGAACCATCCGCTTGGGGAATTGGCGCCCACAGTTCATTACGTTCTCGGTCAATGAGCCACAGGGTACTACGGTCGGCTTTCATCAGCGTTTTCGCCTCATCCATCACCCGCTTGAGGGTTTCGTCTAGATCCAAACTGCTGAGATTGAGGGATTCTGTAGCTTTGATCAGTGCTGTTGCTGCTCTTTGTCTCTGGGTAGCTCGGTACAACGACTTCGAAGATTCTAGAACCAGCCGCATCGAAGGGGCAAAATCCTTAAACAGTTTTTGATCTTCGTCAGTAAAGCCCTGTTGATCAATTTTTTCCTTTAAGGAAGCGTTCTGTCTATAGGAATTTTTGACCTTATTCAGTAATTGGACTACGGCAACTAAATCTCCCTGTCGATTCAACAGGGGCAATGCTAGCAGGGTATAGGTGCGATATCCAGTTTTTTTGTCAGACTTTTTGGCAGTGTTAGAACGAGAGTCATCATAAAAATCGTAGGGAACGTTAACCACCCGTTTGAAAGTAGCTACTTCACCAACAATGCCCTGATCAGCTGGAAATCGCAGTTCTCCTAAGGTGTTGTTTCCCTCTCCCTTTGCCACTACCGACCAAAGTTCCTTCTTGTCTTCATCCAGAAAAAATATTGTTACTCGGTCGGCATTCATTAACTCTGCCGTCTTGATAGTAATCGCAGTCAAAATCTCCTGGAGAACCTTCTCAAAATCTTGGTTTTCCAGTAGAGCTTCCAGCATCGACAGGGTTTGATTGACGATCTGGAGTTGCTTTTGTACAGTTGGGACTACTTGTTTTAAACTTTTCCGGTTTAAAGGTGCCAGAAAGTTAGATATCCCTTGTCCCGCCGCAACTAGCGAACCGGCTGCTGAGGAATTTGCCTCAGATATGCTCCCCTTTTCCACCTGATTTGAATTGTGTTGATAAACAGATGCAGCTACCATAGAATTATCCTGCGCTAAAGCTTTGGTTTTGCTGAAGCGGTCTAATGATGGCGTGTTTTTGATACTTATTTACTCTTACATTGATACTTATTGACTCGTCAGAGCCAGTTAACCGAATTGATCTGAGTTTAAGGCTAATCTGTTGATTACCTAGAGAGCACCTTCTATGCTGGCCGCTGAGTAGATTTTTTCTGATTGAGAGTTAAATATGGCCTGACTGGATTATAGTGCATTCTAGATTAATTTGTCAGTAGCTTAATTAATCAATTGCGATCCAACTATTAAACTAATGCATCACAACCTCACAATTTTTAACATTTAGCTGTTTGGCCTGGCGTTGCTTAATAATGGAATGATTTTAAGAGTTTTGTAGAATAGGCATCTTGCCTGTTCGGCGATCTTTTGGGGCGGGCAGGATGCCCACTAATCTCCTATTCATTCAAAGACTGACGCAACGCCTTTGGCCTTAGTCCTGTCTTCCCACTGTGCATGTCTTACGCCAGCTAGCAGCTTGGGACAACAAGGAAGCCGCAAAATTCATAGCGTCTTGAGCCGACTGTCCACCAGCTAACTGAGCGATTTCTTCCTGCCGCTTTTGGGGATGATTCAGGAGACTAATCCTTACTACAGTTCGAAGCTCGGGCATTCCAGATTCCGGGATTTGGGTAACTACTTGAGTCCTGCCAGAGCGGTTAACTTGAGGGGAAGATGGTTGTTTCAAAATGCTAGAAATCGGTTGAGCAATCACCTGTTTATCCACCCTAAAATGTTGGTCTGCCATCGCAGCAATTAACGGTTGGTGAGTCACACAAAGAACTTGGTGGCGTTGACTGAGTTGGTAGAGTCGTTCTGCGATCGCTCCTGCTACCCGACCAGACACCCCAGCATCAATTTCATCAAAAATTAAGGTTGTTCCTGGCTGGTTACTGCTGGAAAAACAGGCTTTCAGTGCCAGTAAAAATCGACTCATTTCTCCACCGGAAGCCGTCTTAGCAAGAGGTTGCAAGGGTTCTCCGGGGTTGGGAGAGAAGTAAAAGGTGACTTGATCGGCACCAGCTGCCGTGGGGACAATGGGGCTGATTTCCACTGTAAACTTTACCTTCTCCATAGCCAAGGGCTTTAACTGGTTAACCAGCTGTTTTTCCAGTTCTGACCCAGCCCTATAGCGCAATTTGGTCAGTTGATCACATTCATCGGTCACGTTTTCCTGACTCAATGCGTAATTTCTCTCTAATTGTTCTAGAGATGCACCTTCACTGCCTAATTCTTCCAGTTCTGCCTGTAGGGTCTCATAGTGAGCGATTGCCTCAGCAAGGGTTGGTCCATATTTGCGGCAAATTTGTTTAAGAACCCCAATTCTTTCCTCCACCACTTGGAGACGTTCCGGATCAGTCTCTAGTCCATCTCCATAGGCATTAATCTGATGGGCAGCTTCCACCACTTGAGCCAATGCTCCACTGACTAAGTCTAGTAGAGGTTGCAATTGACTATCATAGTCTACCATATCCTGTAAGGTACTTTCCGCTTGACCCAATAAGTCAGCACTAGCTAAAGTCCCCTGATCATTATGGTAAAGTGCTTGATAGACTTGGTAACTCCTCTGTTGGAGTTCCACAACATGGTTCAGACGCTGGTGTTCACGTTCAAGCTGTTCAAGTTCGTCAGGAGCGCTAAGGTTGGCAGCACTGAGGTCTTGAATTTGATACTCTAACCAGTCCAGACGTTGTAGGCGTTCTTGCTGAGACTTTTGCTGTGTCTCTAGAGCTTTCTTGGCCTCTTGACAAGCTATATACGCAGATCCAACTCGATCTCGCTGTTGGATCACAAGGGAACCGCCGTAAAGGTCGAGTAGCCCTCGTTGGCGTGCTGGCATAATTAGCTGTATGGTTTGACCCTGAGCAGTAATTTCTACCAAGCGCTCACGCAGTCCCTCCATCAGTTGCCGATTAACTATCGTGCCATTGACCCGAGAACGCGATCGCATGCCTTTTTCTGTTGCGGTAATCTCTCGGCTACAGACTAAATCGGCTTGATCAAGTAAGTCAATTTCTTGCTCACTCAACCAGGCAATCAAGGGGTTATCTACCGAGAAGGTGGCTTCTACCAAAGCCCGTTTAGTCCCTGTGCGAATCAGCCGATTGGTGACTTTTCCCCCCAAGGCAATATCAATGGCATCCAAAATAATGGACTTACCCGCACCGGTTTCCCCAGTCAACACATTTAGACCAGCACCGAATTCCACTTCTAGGTGGTCAATTAAGGCAAAGTTGTGAATTCGCAAATAAAGTAACATTGAGCAAAATTCACTGTTGGGAAAATTGTGATAGTAAACACATTTTGTAACAATTTAGAAAAAGTCACACCCTAATACCCAATTGAAGTCTAAGGGTTAACTCTAGTAATCGTTGACCGTTCACCATTCAGTTTATCGTCAAGTGTCCACTAAAAATCAGTATTCCTTTAAGCAGTCAGCCGTCAGCCGTCAGCCGTCAGCTTATTTTATTCAAAGGTGCGCTCTTACCATTAAGAATTAAATTTGCCACGGGTTGCACCTAAAAGCACCGATTGCGCTACGGGCACGCTGCGCGAACAGTAGCGTGGCCTTTGGCTAATAGCTAATGGCTAGCTGATGGCTGATAGCTGATGGCTTACGTATTCTTACCCAGGAATGGGTTATTCCACCATTTTGGTATGAAGATTGCCGAACCTTTATTAAGTTTTAATGATATCCCCCTTTTGTTACAATAGTTTACAGAATCGCTTCTGTTTGTCCGTCGGAAATATCTTCTTATGAATCCTAAAACAGTTTCCCCAACTTCTGTTCAAGCACTAGACTCACAGGCTGATGCGGACAAGTCAGTGGTACCAGTGTCGGGAACTCAGATCACAGTTGAGGAAGAGTTGAGCTCGACAACGGGATCCTCTGTCTTGGAAACAGACAAACCACGCTACGACCCGTCAGCGATCGCAGCCCAGTACCAGAACGCATACCTGTCAGTTCTAGGGCGGTCTTTTACCATCATTTCGTCATTTATATCGTTTGCTCTAGGTCTGTGGTGGGATCGGTTTCGGGGTCGGGATGTTACCGAGAACCAGCGCAGAGCGATTCAGCTGCGGGAAATTTTAACCGACCTAGGACCAGCCTACATTAAAATCGGACAAGCTCTTTCCACACGACCGGATTTAGTCCCACAAATTTTCTTGGATGAGTTGACGCTGCTACAAGACCAACTCCCACCCTTTGAGAATGAGGTGGCTTATAAATTTATTGAGGAAGAATTAGGCGATCGCCCGGAAAATATTTTCGCTGAACTGACTGAAAAGCCTGTGGCAGCGGCTTCCTTAGGACAGGTCTATAAGGGCAAACTCAAAACTGGGGAAACTGTTGCGGTCAAGGTACAGCGACCAGGATTGGCAAATAAAATTACCCTAGATATTTACAT
>NZ_JAAHGN010000231.1:0-8419 GCF_010672485.1 Moorena sp. SIO2C4
TCCCAACCCGGGCGAAGAAGCGGAAAATCATGGCAAGTCCGCCCCTAACGCACCCTACGCACTGTTCCCTACTCCCTACTCCCTACTCCCTACTCCCTAAAACCAATGACTATTTCACAAACTGGGGCATGACTTCAGCAGCAGTCAATAGACCATAAATCCCCTTGTGATGTAGGGAAACTCCTGCTTTTAGATAACCAAAGGCGGGACCACAGACATTAGCAGCCATGCTGGTTTCATCACCAAGGGTAAAGGTGTGAGTGGAAATTTTACCCTCAAAGGTGCGACCTGTGATTTGGACATTGGTACTGAGGGGTTTTTTAGGATTGCGGGTATCAACAACACCACCAACAGAAACGCGATCGCGTGAGCAAATCCCTGCTAGTTCCAGCATCACATCATCAGCATGTTCCATATTCTCTAGGCTGATGATGCCATCGGTTTGATCTAATAAGGCTTCGACCTCAGCATCACTCATGGCTTTGGCTCGTTCTACATCGTAACCAGGAAGGTGAGCAATATCTTCTCGAATTGTTGCTCGATAGGCTTCCCAGTTAGCAATCCCTACCCCAAAGGTAATGTTGACACTGTGAATCTCGGCATAGCTTTGAGATGCGATCGCAGCAGCAGCGGTCAATAGTCCTGGAGTAGCACCGCAGCCAGTCATATAGGTAATTCCAGCTGCTTGCAATTCATCTTGCAGTTGCAACAGTTGTTCTACAGCACTAGTGCGCTTGAGAGCATCTACTAAAACTCCCTGCCAACCCGATTGAATAAATTGCTTAACCACCGATGCCATAAAGGTATTGGGTAAATTTGGCAGTGCTAGGAAATATCCATCTACTGTCGCGTTTTGGATTAACTCTTCGATACTCTTGCTACTTAAGGTGCCACCTGGTTCTACATAACCCAAGGAACCTTGGGATTGGTAGGTCTGGATACAACGCTCAGGGTTTAACCCAGCTGCGTCATAAACATAACCTTTCCGGTCAGCTGCTGCGACCCAAAGCATTTCTCCCTTAGGAGCTAACACTCTGGTAGCGGCTTGACCTAATCCCCCAAAGCCTAAAACCCCTACTCGTATTCGCTCTAATCCATTGGGATTAGCGGTTTTGGGGTTATTTACACCTCTGACTTGCGTTTCACTCATAACGGTTATTAAACTATCTCGCTGAACTTTAATAATTCATACTTCATACTTCATACTTTGCCCAGTCCCCTAGATTCTCTACATTTTGTTAATATCAGCCGTCAGCCGTCAGCCGTCAGCCGTCAGCCGTCAGCCGTCAGCCGTCAGCCGTCAGCCGTCAGCCGTCAGCCGTTGGCCTTTGGCCACGCTACGCGAACAGATGTCAGATATAGGCCAAGGCTTTTGGCTGAGAGCTGATAGCTCAGAGCTGATACCTGATACCTGAGAGCTGAGAGCTGAGAGCTGATCGCTGATAGCTGATACCTGATAGCTGAGAGCTGATCGCTGATAGCTGATACCTGAGAGCTGATAGCTGAGAGCTGATAGCTTACTTGTTAACAAACCATTTTTGGGTTATCCCACCCCTTGACTGATAGCAAAAGTTACGAGAAACTAACAAAATATTAAAGTAAACACTCGATTTACTATAAACTTATGTTAATGTTGTTTGCGCCATGATCTGAATTATTATCATTTGATTAGTAACCAGCTATAGCACTGGTCAGTGATCAGTGATATCAATCCAGGATTTAGATACTCCTGGACTGGTGCAACAACCGGTGCCACAACCTGCAACTAGGGATAAACCGAGCACTAAGGCGACTATGGAAACATTAGAGTTTGTAATTTATCCAGATGGTCGAGTCCAGGAAAAAGTCACTGGGATCATCGGAGCCTCTTGCGCAGAGGTAACAGCTGCTATTGAAGCTCAGCTAGGACAAGTCGTATCTGTTGAGAAAACATCAGATTACTTCGACCAAAAGCTTGAACTGTCGGCAACAGCCACAACTCAAGCTACCGTTAGCCATTGGTAAATTTGTGTTCCAGTTAGTAAATTCGTTTTATTACCAAAAATGTCTCATTTCAGCACTATCAAAACCCAAATCCGTAACCGTTCATCCTTAGAAACTGCTTTAAATGACTTAGGGATTGATTGGGAATCTGGTCCTAGCCCTGTGCGCGGTTATCAAGGTCAAACTCGCACTGCTGAAGTAGTGATTGAGCAAGAGAATGACTACGACATCGGTTTTAGTTGGAATGGTAACGCTTACGAACTAGTTGCTGATTTTCAGTATTGGCAACAGCCTTGGTCTGTAGATGGTTTCCTACAACGGGTAACCCAGCGTTACGCTTACAACACAGTAATTAAGGAAACTGCTAAGCAAGGCTTTGAGGTTGCTGAGCAACAAGATAATAAAGATGGTTCAATTCGTTTAGTTGTACAACGCTGGAGCGCGTAATGTCTGAGTTCTCACCGACGCCAGAGTCAGAGCGTTCGGGTTTGGAACCAGAGTTAGGGGGTGTCTTTCGAGATGCTCCAGAGCGTTCTGGTTTTGAGCCAGAGCTAGGGGGTATTCTGCGACAAAAAGGTGTTTACGTTGATGAAATTACCTGCATTGGCTGTAAACACTGCGCCCACGTCGCTCGAAATACGTTTTATATGGAAGCCGACTACGGTAGATCCCGGGTTTTTCGGCAAGATGGGGACCCAGAAGAGGTGATACAAGAAGCGATAGACACTTGTCCAGTAGATTGTATCCACTGGGTTGATTACACTAAGCTTAAAAATCTAGAAGACGAGCGACAATATCAGGTAATTCCTAGAGCAGGATTGCCCATTGACCGCAGTATTGTTGCTGCCAAAATTAAGGAGAGGAAGCTGGCAAGGAAGCGTAGGAAAAAACGAACCTAGGGATACTCTTAAACCGTAATTAATCGGGATAATCCCGGATAAGACGGTCAAGGTGCATTTTATTGTGGTCTAAGTGAGGGGTGGTCATCGGCAATTGGAGTTAAGCCTGCCACCCATCTATTTAGACGTTCCTGGCATCCCGACCAGGAGTTCCTTGAAAGCCCGAGCAAAGCTCATGTTTACAATCAAGCCATCCAAGCTCAATTGCATCAAGCAAACTCAGTCCCATCCCTTCCAAGAAACGCGCGGTACGGCGCAATAATACTGCCTGCACCTCGGTTTTATTCATGTACCGGGTAATGTCCTTGTCCGTACCTCTATCAAGGACGTTTTTGGCAGCATTATAGTCAGCCTGCAACACGACCCCATCAAATCCGGTAAAATTGTCCCCAGTCCTTTTCCCGAGAAGGGTTCCATTTCTGGAGTCAACTTGCGACGTGTAACTAGGTTGAACTTCTGTAACAACCGACCCAGTCCAATTAGCCCACTTCTGTAAGGAGTCCCGCATTTGACCCTTCATCCAACTATTAAGCTTACGGGACATGGCCTTGGACTGACGTTTATTTTTTATTGGTTGTGTTAAATCTTCCGCAAAAACTTTCAACGATTCACCATTAAAAAGAGATTTAGAAGCGGCTCCTATAATGGCTTTAAGTTCCGATTGATTTTGTCTGTAGCGTTTATTTTCTGTCTTTCGACTAAGATTGTTTTTCAGTATTCGAGCAGATCTAGATGGATTTAGTTCCTCTAGCTTTCTATGAAGTGCCCATAGTTTCCCTCTATTGCGATTCTTGGCACATATTCTATCTGATTTCTTGGTAGTTTCTTTCCCTAGTCCCTTCCCATGGGCGTGACCATCCGAATCATAGAAAGCTTCGGTGTATCCCTTGTCTACTCCTACACTCTTGAGTTCAGATGGTATTTCTACGGTTCCATGGTCTACTAGAAAATGAATCTCAAATCTTGGCAAAACGTGATTATGTATCAACCGAATCTGTCCTTTCAGTTTTCGGTTAGATCTAACGATTACCTTGTTCCTTTTTCCTCTTCTCAACCCAGCTAACTCTAACTGATAAGTGTTGCGAGAAAGTTGCTTACAGGTATAACCTCCCTGTTGATAGACTATTTGGTTCTTAACCCAAGAATGCCCACGTTGGTATTCCTTCCTGACAAACCTGTGTAGTAAAGGATTTTCTAGGAAAGCTAAAGTTTTGAGCTGTCTACAAAGCTCTTTTCTTCTCTTTTGGTTGTATGTACCAGAGAACCTTTTGTAAATCCTTTTGACAACGGCCTCAGTGCAAGCTGCTTGTTGGGCTGTGATTGCTTTCGCTACATCACTGACTGTCCATTCCATTAGTTTTGAAGGTAGTCCCAGGGATTCGGGAGTCCTAAAACTCCTTACTTCTGGGTACGCCTTTTTCCAATCTAGTCCCCAATGGTTAATACTTCCCAGCTTGTTGTAGGACTCAGCCCTGACGATACCCAGCTTTTTCATTACCTGCAGCAATTCAAGTTCAACCGACTTTGTCATCCCTGCCACAGGGACGACTTGAGTCGATATCCTTTTTGTTACTCCTTCTTTTCTTGGCATCGTTAGAGCTGGATTCTACACTTCAATTATACTCTAGCGCTAAGTAAATGTCAATGTCCATTTTGTGGTATTAAATACCGATTTATCCCTATTTTTAAGGGTTTAATTGCGAGGCTTAATGCGATCGCTCTTTGTAATTAATCCTCGATGGCTTAGAGCTGTTGAGGGTTTTGTGTTGTTTTAGAGTAATTCTTATTTGGGTAAAGTAGAGAATTTTGGGATTTTAGGGAACAGGGAATAGGGAACAGGGAACAGTGAAATGCGATGCTCAGCAAAGAGCCGCTACGCGATCGCATCCAACAACAACAATACCGTAAAAATGCACAAGATTATATTATACCACAAACATATCTTTATTTCTAATAATATCAAAAACTCTTTGGCTCTCTTTCTTACTACTCCCGACTCCCGACTCCCGTCCTACGACCAAATCCCACAGCACATCAATACCACTGCCCACATAGTCTGAATCCTGGTGTTGTTCAATCCATTTAATCACACTAGGGATAACATGATTGGATGTTTTGCCTAATTTACCCAAAGCTTCGCTTGCGTCCCTACGCACATAATAATCATCATCCTGAAGCAGTGCTATGAGGGCGTTGACTACGGTTTGTGAGCTGTTGTTCAATCTGCCCAAGGCTATGGCTGCGTTCCTACTCACATAATAATCATCATTCTGAAGCCGTGCTAGGAGGGCATTAACTACGCTTTCTGAACTGTTTTCCAAATTGCCCAAGGTTCTGGCTGCGTCCCTACGCACATGAGAATTGTGATCCTGAAGCCCTGCTAGGAGGGGGCTGACTACGGTTTCTGAGCTATTGCCCAAATTGCCCAAGGATTCGGCTGCCTTCCAACGCACACTAAAATTCTGATCCTTAAGCCTTGCTAGGAGGGCGTTGACTACGGGTTCTGACCTGTTGCCTAATTTTCCCAAGGCATAGGCTGTCCACCCACGCAAATCAGAATTCTCATCCTTTAGCTGTGCTAGGAGGGTGCTGACTAGGGTTTCTGAGTTGTTGCCCAATTGCCCCAAGGCATAGGTTGCCTCCCAACCCACAGTAGAATTCTCATCCTGAAGACGTGCTATGAGGGCGCTGACTATGGTTTGTGAACTGTTGCCCAAATTGCCTAAGGCACGAGCTGCCCTCCAACGCACATGAGAATTGTGATCCTGAAGCCTTGCTATGAGGGCGTTGACTATGGTTTCTGAGTTGTTGCCCAATCTGCCCAAGGCTTGGGCAGCCTTCCAACGCACACTAACATTGTGATCCTGAAGCTGTGCTATGAGGGCGTTGACTACAGTTTCTGAACTGTTGCGCAATTCGCCCAAGGCTTGGGCAGCCCTCCAACGCACACTAACATTGTGATCCTGAAGCTGTGCTAGTAATATTGTTATTACCTGATCTTTTTCCCCTAACTCGGCTCTATAGTTCAACAATCGCAGCTGATCAATCCAATCCGATCCCGTAGCGTGGCCGTAGGCCAATCGCTCCTTCAACAATTCCAATACCTGTGCTTGAAAATCCGTTTCATACAAACTACAAATTATTTGATAAACCTGCTCGTAAACCCTCTTGCCAACCGGCTCTTTAGTACTCACCTCCAACTCAACCAACCCCTCTAAAATCTCTTGCACTAACTCACCATCAGCACCACGCAAATTTTTCGGGTCTTCTGCCAAACAATTACCAGCAAATAACAAATCCCGATGTAACCACTGCTCATATTTACTATTATTATTCAATACTGCCCGAATCGCTTTCGCGGCATTTTTCGGTTTTTGTTGTGCTATTAGCAATAATAACACTTCGCGCCAGTGGGAGTCATGTAAATGCTCCCGAATCTGATTCAAAACAATCCGAAAATCATACTCATTTTCTGCATGATAGTCAATTTCTTCAGCACACAAATATTCTTGAAAGCTCTTATGGACAAACCCATAACAATCTTGCCCCTGCTCATTCAATAAACCAGTGCGATCGCGAATCAAGGTTACAAATGCTTCTGCTTCTTGTTTGGCTTGATATAACTGCACCTGCTTTAAAGTTTTAATCTCTTTGCTCAACTGCTTAATCAAATCATCACGGTTAATTAACGTACTGCCTTCGTTATCTTCACTATTTCCTTGGCCATGAATCCAATAAGCTAACAATTCCATCAATCGGCGCAAATCATAGAAATCTAGATATTTAAATAGTCCCTGATTGCTGATTTCTTTGTTAGCATCCCAAGAGGTTAACAAGGTTTTGACTGCACAATTATAAAGCTCAAACCGTTCTTTGGGCAATACCGCTTGATACCGATGGATTAATGCAATAATTGTCAACAATAAGGGATTCCGTGCCAACAAGGTAATCCGGTCATTATCATTCAGCGCCTTTCCTAAACTCTCCTTGCGCCTTTTGGCTTCTGCTTGGTCTTGAAAGCGACTGTTATACCAGTTCTCAATAAATGCCGAAATCTTTTGGTCATCAAAGGGTTGGATTTGATAGTGGGGAAATTCCTCAGTGCGGAAAAAGTCGCGCCGATAACCAGCCGGTCTAGATGTAATAATAGCGCGATTTCTGTTAAACTGTCCTAAAAAATTCTCGATGCGCTTGACTACATCATGGCGTTTAGCCTCTTCTGCTACTTCATCCAAACCATCCAGCAATATCAAGGCTCTACCATCAGATAACCAATGCTCGAAAAATCCCACTGGTAACGGTTTCACTGACATGGTGTTTTCCGCAAATATCCGAGCATAGTCGATCAGGCTTTTATCGAGATGTCTGGCAAAATCTCGCATCCTGATTAAAATCGGTAGCCAGTCGGTATCACCATCTAATCCCAAAATGTCAGGATTTTGCTGAGCTAATATTACCGCAAAATAGCTCATCAAGGTGGTTTTACCAGAGCCTGGCGCACCCAGGATTACCACTCTTCTCGACTGACTTTGGCTCAATAACTGCTGAGCCAAGAATTTCCGGCCAGTTGTCTTTTCCAATAGCAGCCTTTCTGGCTTTTCCCCACTACCGGCTGCTAACAACTCCCGCTCCCAAGCGCCAGCAGTTGATACGTCTTCCACGACATCTGGCATTACGAAAATCTGGGCTAACTTCTCCGATTTTTCTACTTCTTGCCCAGGCACAGCAATGCCAGCAAATTTGACATCATCAAACCAGTTGGCTAACTGCTCACAATAATCCTGTTTAGCTACCTGAAATTTAAGATAAGTATCCGTGTGCTGAAAATAAGCATTAATAAATGTCTCTATCCAAGGCTTGAGACTGTCTTGATTTAGTTTAATAGTCTTGGCTTCAGCTTGTTGTTGAAATACGGTGCTTAAAATATCCCGGTCTGGCTTACCTTGATTAAGTAAGGGTTTCTGTAATTCCGCCACAACAGCAGAATGAGTAAAATAGTCGTTCAAAAACCGATTAACTCCATTCCAGCCATCCGGGGGAGCGTGAAAAAATAAGCGCTGTTGACTATCCAGTTGTTTGTCCCATTGATCAACGGCTTCTGCTCCCGCTTTGATGGCTTTTTCGATATCGCTTTTAGTCAGAGATTTAACTATATGCTTCCCTGCTTCTTTAGCAACAATACTTAACAATGGTGGCGCTATTTGCGATAGTTCTAAACTAGCCAAAAGGGACAATGCTGCCATAATTTATAGGTAGTTATGTTCGATTAGTTTAATTATAGCAATTTAGGGAGATTTGATCCCCCTAAATCCCCCTTAATAAGGGGGACTTTCTAGATCAATTTCCGGACTCCCCCCTTAGTTCTTTGGGCGGAAGGGGGACAAACTAGATCGATTTCCGGACTCCCCCCTTATTAAGGGGGGCAGGGGGGGATCGAGTTAGGAAAGGGAACTCTTTGAGTTTACTCCGCCCTTAGTTATTTGGGCGGAAGGGGGACAAACTAGATCGATTTCCGGACTCCCCCCTTATTAAGGGGA
>NZ_JAAHGN010000232.1:0-8401 GCF_010672485.1 Moorena sp. SIO2C4
CCACCATCACCACACCTTGGCACAAAGATGCTGCTTGGAGTGCATCCACCATACCTAACACTGGGGGAGTATCCAGCAACACCAGATCATAGGTCTGCTGAAACTCTGCCATTAAGTTCTTCATCCGTTTAGAACCCAGCAGCTTAACTGGGTCAATTGGGGTTGGTCCAGCAGTCAAAACATCAATGGTTGACCCCAAAGGTGAGATACTAACTGGGCTGGGTGTAGCAGTATCATCTTCCAATAAAGTAGAAAGTCCTTCCTGATGGGAGAGGCCAAGTTGTTGGTGCAACCTCGGACGGCGCATATCTACATCAATTAGCAGTACTCGTCGATGTAAACGAGCAGCACTCAAGGCTAAACCCAACGCCAGAGTTTACTTCCCCTCACCAGACAGCGCTGACGTAACCATCAGGGATTTCAGCTCAGAACCAGAATTGAGCAACTGGATATTCACATAAATCATGTCCAGTGCTTCCTGAAATGGTCGCCATCCCAACAGTTCCATCATCGGAAGTGTTCTCTCGGACTGGCTCAAACCTAGATTCAGAACAGGTTTACTGATTTTACCTTCCGGCAACTGTGGAATCATACCTAGCAAGGGTAGAGCCACTTGATTTTTCAAATCATCAGAGGTATGAATTCCATCATCCATGGCTTCCCGCACAAAGGCAGCCACACCACCGAGAAATAACCCAACCACTGCACCCAATAATAGGTCTTGGGTCATATTAGGACCGGTCTTCGAGCCCGGTAAAGGTGCTTCTACAACTTGCCAGTTAAATCCCCCCCGAGCCAATTCGATGCTTAACTCCTGCCGTGCTTGTAGTAGCTGCTGCAGAGTATTTTGTTGAATTGCTACTTGGGGTTGTAGACGATTGTACTGAGCAATCAGGGCTGGGAATTCCCTGAGTTGGATACGGATTTCCTGCTCTGTTTTGGCCAGGGCTTGATCACGAGTCTGTAGACTGACTAGATTAATTTGCGAGGTGATTAGTTCGTTGACCAGATTGAGATCCACACCACCGAGCTGTCCTTCTGTCAGGAGGTTATTGCCAGTGGTAACCAGTTTAGTCGGAACTTGCCCTAAAACCCGTCTAGTCTCTTCCTGCAAGAGCGCAAACACACTCTGACGCTGTTCAATTAATTTTTGAATTCTAGGATGAGCTTCAGTATAAATCCGACTTTGCTCCACCAAAGCCAGTTCTATTCTTTGGATTTCATTGAGCAAATTTTGATAGCGCCCAGATTGACTCAAGCGGGACGAGGTCAAGGCATTTTGCGGTGAACGAGCCAGTTTTTGCTGAACAGCCTGGTAGCGAGTTTGAGTTTCCATGTACTGAGCGCGGATGGCTCGGCGCTCCTGTTCAATCCCATTCAGAGTTTGACTGACAGCTAGAGCTTGTTGTGAGGGATCAATCAGGTTTTTGCTCTTGCGAAACTGCTCTAGCCGTTGCTCAGCTTGCTCAAGATTATTACGAGCTGTTGGCAACTGCTGATTGATAAAAGCAAGACCTTTATTCAACCGCATTTCCTGCTGCTCTAGGTTGTAATCTTGATAAACCTTTTGAATAGCTTGCAGTACTTTTTGAGTTTTAATCCGGTCATTGCTGGTGTAGACCGCTTGAAATACCTTAGTTTCGGTTTTACCCTGCAGTACTTGAGCTAATCTTAAGGAGCCTCTAATATCACCGACTGTGATATCTGGGTAGTCATCACGAAGCAAATCCACTGCTCGTTGAATCAATTCAGAACTACGCATCAGCTGTAACTGAGTAGCATAGTCGATATCAACAGTGGACTCAGTAAACTGACTCTCTATTCCTCGTGTTTTATCTATATAATTAGGCTCCACCAACAGCTGTAGAGAGCTGATATAATTCGGCTCTTTCTTGAGAGTGATATAGAAGGCAATCGGCAAGCTTGTCAACAGTACACTTATAATCCACAAGCGTCTGCGCCACAAAACTGCCAACAGTTGGCCATACCCTGCATCTGTTTCACCTGCTGCGTTTAAATCAAGTTCCTTCATGGGATTTTAGATTAATGATTGACAAGTTTGGATTGGATTTTAAATTGACATCAATTCCAGTGAATCAAGTCTAAAATATTCCCGGGATGATTAGTAATTGGTTTAGATAAAATCCGGTTAATCACTTTGTTCATATTCGATAGGATTTTTGATTTTTTTTGGAAAGTTAATTTTAAATTAACCATTAACCATTGAAAATTTGCCCTTGAAATATGTTCAATCTCTGGTAAGCAAAATTATCATGGATACCTGCAACAAATTTTCCCTACCTTTTGGGAATAGGGAATTAGGAATTGGAGTATGATTACCCATTACCCATTACCCATTACCAATGAACCGACAATCATAGGTTGCATCCCTTTTAGAGAAAGGGTATAAGAAGAAGTAGTCAACCGGACCTGATATTATCTATTACCCATCACCAGTCACCCGAGCAGGACTATATTGATTAGTCCACCAGATTGGATCTGATGATTTTGGAGTATAGACCCGTATAAATCCCAAGAAATCAACGAAAAAATCCAAAATCCAAAATCTAAAATCTAAAATCAGCCCAGCCACTATCCTGTCACCTAGCTAAAGTGGGAACCTTGGTTGAATGGCGTAACGAATGGCTGAAATTAACAGGCTGTCCCCTGACCGTTTTATCAATAATTTGCCCAACTGTATTAAAGAAAACGTCTTCAGTGAAATGACTCAGGGCATGGTCTCGGATTTTGGCATAATTCCAGGGAATTTCCCTAGCCTCAAGTAGTGCAGCTTGGAGTGCTTCCGGTGTTTGCCGTTTAAAAAACACCCCTGTCGTCCCTGGTATCTGAGTATCCAAAACACCACCTGCACCGTAGGCAATTACTGGAGTCCCACTGGCGTTGGCTTCGATTGGCACTAAACCGTAATCTTCTAAAGCCGCCACGATCACCCCACGAGCTTTTGCCATCAAATGACAACGCTGTTTATCGCTGACGTATCCCAAGAATCGAATATTGTCCAAAGCTTTAGATTCTAGACGCTCTCGCTCTGGACCATCACCAGATATTAATAAGGGCCAGCCTAGCCAATTAAACGCCTCGATAATCAGATCGATACGCTTGTAACCCAGTAAACGAGATGATACTAGGTAAAAGTCTTCCTTTTGGTCGGAAAACACAAATTTATGGCTATTAATTGGATAGTTGACCGTCATGGCTGGCTTACCATAGATATTCTGGATACGCCGAGCGACAGTGGTCGAGTTAGCAATGTAAATGTCCGGCTCCTGGGCATAGTCCAGGTCTACTTTTCTGATCAACTGGAAGACTTTATCAATGACAGGAGAAAACGCTCTATATTCTCCATACTCCTTGAGGTAAGTTTGCGTATCCCACAAAAAACGGGTGACATTGTGGCAAAAGCAAACATGCTTGGCTCCTAATTTTTTCTTGACCGCCTTTGCGAAGCTTGAACAACTACTGATAATCAAATCGTAATTTTCTAAATCCAAGGCTCGAAAAGCTGGATAGTAAAACGGAGCCAAGAGTCTGAAGTATTTCGTTGACCCTGGAATGTTCTGAAGTCCGGTGGTATGCACTAGGCGCTCACCTAGGTCAATGGTGTTCTGGGAATCATACAAGGATGTGAACACATCAGCACTAGGGAAGCGCTTACAAAGCAGTTCAAATACCCGTTCTGCTCCACCTTTTTGCGTTAGATAATCATGAACTAGGGCAACTTTCATGCTTGTTTATTGGAAAACCTATTCCTAGAGAATACTCTAATCTATTTACCATTAGATTTAATTTGTATCCGGAATTTTGCCGAGATATTTTTGAGCCTAAACGGCTCCATTATTTTTCGACAACAAGATAAAAATTGTTTTTATAATGAGCTTAAGGTCATACATTAAGCTCCAGTTTCGTTGGTAGCGTAAATCCAGTTTAATTATATCTGCAAAATCCCGAACTTGCGATCGCCCATGCACCTGCCACTCTCCAGTCATTCCCGGTTTAACATTCAACCGTTGCCACTCTGGAACCTCATAGATTTCCACTTCCTTAGGTACCGGTGGTCTAGTACCTACCAAACTCATTTCACCTTTAATGACATTCCAGAACTGAGGTAGTTCATCCAAACTAGTTTTCCGCAAAAACCGACCGACCCTGGTGATTCTAGGGTCATTTTCGTTTTTGAATATCTTGCCATCCTTAGCTTGATTTTGAACGCTATCTTTCTGGGTTTCCGCATCAGTATACATTGAGCGGAATTTCCAGATCCGAAATTCCTTACCCATCCAACCACAGCGAATTTGACTAAACAAGATGGGGCCAGGACTGTCGAGTTTAATCGCGATCGCAATGGGAATAAATAATATGGCCGTAATTCCTAAACCTACTATTCCCCCCACTATGTCTAAGCATCGCTTAGCCCAAGAGCGTGTAGATGGGTGAGTTGTTGGTAACTGAGCCTTTGACCAATTGACAGCTATTGTTGTCAGGTTATATGAAGCGTCTAGAATTAATTTTTTGTCTAGCCCAGTCATGACTAAGACAGCCATAACTGGAGAAGTTATACCCCTTAGTATTAGTGATCCCCCGTTTTCCTGAGTGATTTTGTGATTCCTTACTAAGGCACCAATGCCGCTACTATCGATAAACTCTGTCTGACTTAAGTCTGCAATAATCAGCTTAGGACAATAAGGTTTTTGGAGAAGCTGATCACAAGTTTCTTTAAATTCTATTGCTTCGAGTCTGCTCAAGCGGATCGGTAACTGCACTACAGCAGCTTCATTTATGAAGCCTGCCTGGCCAGAAGTCTTTAACGTTGACTGCATCATGATGAAATATAAATTATAATGTCGATTAAATCGTGACTTTTTAGAGAGTAGATTTAAACTATGTAGGAATTGTGTAGAAAGTTTAGCAATCCTATTAACACCCTAGGTTTTAACCGTACATATACCTACGGCTCCTCCGCCCTTGATTCAGGCAATGGTAGAATTTATATTACTCTTTCAATTTCGGGTTGAGGGTTAGAGCAAGGTTAATGGTTAATGGTTAATGGTTTTAATTATTGATACCTAATGCCTTTTGTTACCTTACCTAGTAGGGAAAATCCTAGTTTACCTCTCACTTATTTTTCGACTGATTAATAGGTATAATTCATCGGGTAAATTAACCGGTGGTAAAAATAAAAAATGGATACAAATTCCCCATTTTTTATTTTCTATCGTTACCATATAAGTAAGCATTTAGCATTACTCATTTGTCAGCAGTGACGTTGGTCAATAAGTGTTCTGTATAATCCCGGATGAATGACTAATATAACTTTCATGAGTTTTTCATAAAATCCTGACAGAGCTAAAAATTTTTGATGAATTTTTCTTAAAGACGCTAAATATACCTGAGGTCAATTGCCACTTCCGTCTTGAGACTGATGACTTGGATGGTGGCAGCGAGGATCACTCAGTCTAATGGCCTAAGGCTAAAGCTTTCGGCTACACCAACCAAGTCCATCTAGGTGGACTTGGTTGGTGTAGCGCTATAGTTTTTTATGACTTACCCAGGGACTATACCTGTAAGGTCTCCCTCCGGATCCTACTAAGCTGTCACACATTGAAATTGTATTGAAATTGTGAAGAGGCGCGCTTTGGGGAGATGGGGATATCGGCAGATGGGGAGCTCACAAGGGTAGGTTTTTGACATCATGGTCAAACGGGGAGTGTGGGAATTGTCGGGCGGGGGTGCGGAAGATGTCACTCACCATTGAGGTAAGGACGTTCCCATTCAATTCCTAACTGAGAAAATTGTTGGCGGATAGCGTTGAGGCGCTCCTCTGGAGTGTTATTACCGTTTTGCCAAGCCTGCATTAAACCATTGGCTACAATTTGGCAGCGGTTCATGCCAAAACTTTCTTGAGAGGTAAATTTTTGGGTTGGTTCTTCGGCAAAACTCAGTCCCGGTGCCAAAAACTTGGTGAATAAAGGTACTTCTGGGCGAAAATGGCAGCGGTTTGCTAGATATATGGTTTGCATCACCCCAAAGACAACTTCAGAATCACAGCGCTCAAAGTAGAGTACTCCGCAGTCATGGCGTTTGTATTCCGATGGATTGTATAGAACTTTAAATGTGAAAGGAATTGCTGCTGCATTCAAATATTTTGTCATGCTATCCATGACAGCCAGGGCTCCATCTGGTGTCAGATTAAAATAGATTCGCGCTGTTTTAGAATCGATATCACCATTGCCCTGTCGCTCTTGACCAACATTACCCACTGCTACATAAAAGCCGTTTTGCCTCAAATTCTTGGGCATCCGGATGGCAACGATGCTACCGATGGTAGCAGATTTTTCCTCACGTTTGAGATGAATCTCCCGTTCAATATGCATAGTCAAACTCCCTTTGGTGACGGCTATTGAACCATCGGTTTCTTCTGAGATTACCTGCCAATTGGGATCAAAGTAGCCTGTGCCTTGATTGTTGGCGTGGAGTCGTTGGTAAAAATCTAGGTCTATTCCCAGCAGGGTATTGTTCTCTAAGTTTTGATGGGGTGCTATATCCGCGCGACTTGTGTTGAGTGCCAGGGGAGTGCGCAGATAGCCATTGTAATAAATGCCGTAGAGGAAATTTCTCAGCAGTAGGCTGAGATACTTATGCTGTATGTCTTGAGGAAGTTGCTGAAAGCGGGCTACTGTTTGATCAGGTATGGTGAAGGGTTGATAGTTGGGATGGTTGATACAAAAATTGGACTGGATTTCAATGTTGTTAACAATATCTTCCAGAGCTGCTTGCTGTTGATTGGGAAAAGGGTTGTCAAATAGCATCGTAATTTAAAGTAAAATTAGATGAGGTCTATATAGCGGTTTTCAATTGACAATTCACAGGTATCCTCAAAACCCTTTTCTAGGGGATTACCGGATTTGATATCAGTTCTGATTCTGAGATCCCAAAAACTGTTGGCACAGATTGTTTTGGTCGGCAGAGTAGACTTTTGGCAACCTGGAGCATACAGATTCCAGTATTGTCGAAGGATTTCTGATAGTAAATCATTGCCTGAATTTGGTGAATCAGTGCCAAACCGGTAAACTGAACCACTCGTTTAAGCCAGTTGGGACGAGCTGACTCAATCCCGGGAAAAGCGGTAAGATAGGCTTGGGTTAGAGCAGCGATGGACGGTTGAAGCACCTGCAAAGGAGTCACTGCTAGACGCAAGGATTCTTCTAATTTAATCGTGGGGTCTACTACTAAGCTACTTAACCAGATTCCCAGGTAGCTGGCGATTATGGTTCCAAGGTCAAAGGCTGGATCTCCCCAGGCACAACGTTCCCAATCAATCAGTCGCACCATGCTCTGATCGGGTGGTGAAGATGTTGAGAATTGCTCCCACTCTCTATGAACCAAAATGTTGTTCAATTTTAAGTCATTGTGGGTTAGGCAACTCGGATGCCAGTCAGTTTCCAAATCTGCGATCGCATTTCCCAGACTGGGGTAACGTTGATAGAGAACAAAGAACTTTAAGGCATTGTTAGGGATTGAGCCAAACATTTCTGGGCTCAGCCGTCCGATTCCTTTAGCTGGATTGCCAAACCGATAGGGAGATTTCCCGTTTGGTACCTGGTCTAGAAAATTCCGACATTCTGGTTGATTGAAGGTAACACGATGGAGGTTGGCTAAAACTGTTCCGATATCAGTTGCGATCGCTTCAGGGAAAATTTGGTTTTGATAGTAGAAACTAAACAGGTCGAGATAGTTATTTAGATAGTTGTAGACCAGGATGCAATGATCGGGATCAAAATGAAGGATCTGGGAAACTGATGAAGCTAGACAGTCCTGGTCTGGCAACTGCTGCAGCCAGCGATGAAATTGCCACTCATTGAAAAATTCATGATTTATAATACCACCATGATGGGGTCTTTCCTGCTTAACCAGTAGCTGACGATGATCTGAAAAGCTCACCAGTAAATTGAAATTCTTAGCAGGGGGAGCCGATTCTACCTGGATAGATTCTAGGTCTGACGGGGTACACAGTCCTATATCCAATAGATATGAGGAAATCGTTTCAGATGATAGTGGTTCCAAAATATCAGTAGATGATCAGTAGATGCACAACTTAAAGAGAAAATGTTTGTTGTTTACCCTTGAGCAGTTAACCGATAGTAGGGGAAAGTCTTGTGCCTAACCGTACAACAATCAACACTCAACAGTGAACAATCAATAATGAGACTGTTATAGTTTCAGGAGTTATGTAAGCATTCAGCAGTCAGCACTCAGCGGTCAGCTTATTTTATTCAAAAGCACCGATTAGTAGCGTGGCACAGGCTTCGATGCTGGCACTTTCCCCATAAACACCTCAATTAGTGTGGGCAAACGCGCATTAGCTGATAGCACCTAAAGTAAG
>NZ_JAAHGN010000233.1:0-8375 GCF_010672485.1 Moorena sp. SIO2C4
TCTAAAGAGATATCATGATTGGGGTTAGAATCCGAGAGCTTGGTTTGTACCAAACTACTGTCTGATTCCTCTTCCTCCTGGGACCGCCAAACTAAATCCTGTGCCGAGTTATTGCTTACTGTATCCTTAGTCAGATTAGTATTTATAGTTGGGGTTGTAGTTGTTGTCGGTAAATGCTGACTTGGTTTGACAACAACCGATTTGGTTTGAACTAAAGAGATTTCATGATTTTGGTTAGAATCCGAGAGCTTGGTTTGTACCAAACTACTGTCTGATTCCTCTTCTTCCTCGGAGCGCCAGATTAAATCTGTTGCTGAGCTAGTTTTTACTTTATTCGTAGTTAAATTGATGTTGGAATTTGGGGTTGTATTTGTTGTTGGTAAATGCTGACTTTGTTTGAGGAAAACCGATTTGGTTTGAACCAAAGATATATCCTGATTGGGCTTAGAATTTGATAGCTTAGTTTGTAGCAAACTACTGTCTGATTCCTCTTGCTCCTGGGAGCGCCAAACTAAATCCTGTGCCGAGTTATTGCTTACTGTATTCTTGGTGAGATTAGTAGTTTTAGTTGGGAGTGTAGTTGTTGTTAGTGAGGGCTGACTTGGTTTGGCAACAACCGATTTAGTTTGAACTAAAGAGATATCCTGATTGGGCTTAGAATCCGAGAGCTTAGTTTGTAGCAAACTACTGTCTGATTCTTCTTCCTCCTGGGAGCGCCAAACCAAATCCGGTGTCGAGCTAGTTTTTCCTGTCGGTAAAGGCTGACTTGCCTTAGCTACAAGCAATTTAGTTTGTACAACAGAAGCTGGAGTGACTGGAGAGGGGGAATGGGAAGCACCATCTGTTTTCGGTGGGACAACCTGAGACTGAATACTTTCTGGAGGTGTAAACTCATGCTGGAGTGCAGATAAGGTTGCCTGACGATTAATCTTGACTTGCCTTGGTAAAGATTTTGGAGGTTGAGGACTAGGGCGTGTCTTCAAACTCGGAGATCCCCCTAAATCCCCCTTAAAAAAGGGGGACTTTGAGTATGGCTCCCCCCTTATTAAGGGGGGCTGGGGGGGATCTAAATCTTGCGGAAAACTTTTAAAACACGCACTAGACCTGGATACAGTAGAAGATTTAATTTGGCTGATAATCGGGACTTTGGGACTAGTTGATGGGACAGATCCAGATGGTGGTTGGGATCTCCCCTGATGCCCTAGGTTGTCGGGAAACTGGCGAGAATTAGTCCTAGTTGCCATTGACCTTTGCACCCCTTCTCCCCTCCCTGAAGGGGCAACATTAGAAGGGGCAACATTAATCGGCTCCAGATAGGTATTACTGACATCAGCCGATTCTACTCTAGGGCGACTAAAACGCTCCAGATTTAACTTGGGTTGTAAACCACTCGCACCATAACGGGAGTTAATTTGTTCTGGTAGGGTTAATCGTTGGGTCAGCCTAGCCGTAGTTGCTTGGGTAGATTGGTAATGGCGGTGCAGTTGGCGGGTATTAATTACGCCACCAGACTTTTCTTGTCGCCGTTGCAGACGACTTAGTAAAGGGGAATTTTCTGGACTTCCCGATTCCTGGAAATTATTGGCTGGTGAAGCTGAATTATCCATCTTATTTAGACTTATTTAGAAAGGGAAAAAATCCCCAATTACCCACTACTGAACTAAGTACCTGGACATAAATAAACGAAACTGTGTTAACTTTTGTAAAGCTACTCAAAGTATCTCTGTTCCCTGTTCCCTGTTCCCTGTTCCCTTTACGAACTATTCAAACGCTGATTGATTTTGGCGACTTCAGTAACCCATTTTCGGCGTTCCCGGTGTTCCATGGTCATGATTGATTCATAATGCCAGTGGAAGTGATAGGCCAGATAGGCTACCTCCTCATGGATTTGGGTAAGGGGGTAGCCTAGGATTCCCCCGATAAATCGAGTTCGACAGCAAAATTTTGCTCACAGTGGGGGCAGCTAATTTGAAGCGATCGCATTCCATTGCCATTGATCCGATTGTACAGATCCTGCAAATACGCTAAATCAGAGGCAAATAAACTTTCGATAATCTTAGGATTAACTACCTCCACCGAACCAAGACGAGTGACAACACGGGAGAGCAACAGGACAATCAGATAGGCTGGGTTGTTTTGCACACGAGGATCTTTGAGGGGCAGAATTTCATCCGCCGCTGTCGCCATCCGCATGACTCCTTCCTGATGCAAATTCCCTTCTTTATCTATATACCCTGCTGGTAAGATAAATTCGTATTCCGTCTGTAGCATTTTGGTTCTTGGTTATGGCTGATTGCTAACTGATGACTGTTAACTGATTACTGTTAACTGACATTAACTCTCTGCAAACGTTCACAGGTGATTGTTAGGGAATCAATCCCAACATCGCTACCCTTAGCATCTAAGCTGGGTGCTTCATACTTACTCGCCCAAGCATTAAAGAAATCCCAGCGCACTTTTTCTTCCCCATCATCATTGAGCAGGATAATCGAGCCATTTTTGCGCTCAATTGTCCCATTCACTGCTTGTAAATGCCAATCGTAAAGTTCCTTGGAGTCAGTAATACCATACTTGAGGGCAATATCAGGGTAACTAGCTTTGCCCCGCAACTTACGTACTGTGGCATCATCTCCCCCTTCACGGTATTCGACAACTTCTACTTCTGAACCAAAACCACTACACTCAGAAAATCCTGCTTGAACAATTCCATCCAGTTCTACCAGAAAGCGATAGTTTTTATACGGATCTACTCTGGGCATAACTCACATCTCCTTGTTGTTTAGTAATAGGTAAGGTAATGGGTAATTCAAGAAATATCTATTCTCCAGCCATCTGTTGAATGCGGAAGATGACAAACTCCGCTGGTTTAACAATAGCGACACCAATTAGAGCAACAACTTGTCCTGCTTCCCGTACTTCTTTGGGATTGGTTTCCGCGTCACACTTAACAAAGAAAGCTTGCTCCGGAGTTGCTCCAAACAAGGCTCCATCCCGCCACTGATTCAACAGAAAGTCACCGACTGTACGCTTAATACGCTGCCAAAGTGCGAGGTTATTAGGCTCAAACACCGCAAATTGAGTACCCTCATCAATGGACTCTCGCAGGAAATTAAAATAACGACGGGTGCTAATGTACTTATATTCTCCGTTGTCATCCCCTCCCAGGGTGCGCGCTCCCCAAACTTTGATATTGCCTTTAAAAGAGCGAATGATATTAATTCCTAGAGGATTTAAACCGTCTTGCTCTGCTTTAGTGAGGTTGTATTCCAAATCTAGAGCGCCTCGAATCACTTCATTAGCTGGCGCTTTAAACACACCCCTTTCTCCATCGACTCGTGCGTAAACCCCAGCCATGTGTCCACTGGGAGGCAGGATTATACTGCCAGTGCTTGATGGGTCTAGAATTTGTTGGGCAGGGTCAAAAACTGTAATCCAGGGGAAGTAAAGAGCCGCGTAGTTACTATCTCTGGTACTACCTTTAATGCTGTCTCGGTCAAAAGTGGTAGGATTTTGTTGCCCATCAAGAATGGCAAACCTGTCTTGGAGGTTTTCACAGTGGTCTATGACAGCTTGTTGTTCTGCTTGGCTGGTAATGCCAGGAATAGCCACCATGGTGATTTCGTCAATAGCAGCAAAACTATTGAGAGCAGCAGCTAACTCGGTATTAGCACTAATCCGGATCACATAGCACCTGGTGCCACCGTTATTGAAGAAACCGTAAACTGCTTGAGCAAAACGACTCCAGGCGTTGAGTTGATTGGCATCAAAACTAGCTTCATCTACCTCTGTGAGATCCTCAAGAGTCTTGTCCCCAAGTAAGTCAGCAAAGGTAGTGACGAACTGACTCCAATTAGTTACCAAATTAGGGGTTCCGGCTTCCGGAAGAGTTTTTTCTTCCACTTTGAGGGTAACAGTAGTCGTGTCATCACTAGTAGTTTCGACACGCTCGGCAGGGAGTTGGATACTTTGGGGTACGATACCGATAAATCCGGCTACACTGGTAGCGACTCCAGCAATAGGTCGAGATGAGGGTGGAACTTCTTCAACATATACGCCTGGCGAAAGATACTGTGGCATAATCTTTAACTCCTTGATTAAACAGAATTTACTGTTGTATAGGAAAGGGAATAGGGAACAGGGAGTAGGGAGTAGGGAGTAGGGAGTAGGGAGTAGGGAATATGGCATCAAAAATTCTCACAATTCCTACACCGATCCCTATAGTTGTACGTTGTAATTACTTGCTGCGGATTCTACTGGGATAGTGATATTAACCTCCTGTACTAGATCTTCTAACTGCACCCGTAAGGTATAAGCACCAGCAGGAATTGCCCCGATGGTGTAGTTTCCATCTCTATCAGTGGCTGCGCTCAGATTACGCTCAACCAAAATAACCGTTGCGCCTACAACAGGTTTATTGTCAGCATCCGTAACTCGCCCACCAATCCGGAAAAATCGTTGTGCGGTGCTTGGCACAAGTTGTGGTGAGGATGGTGAAATCCGCTGACCTAATTGCCAATCTTGAGTAATGACAATGGGGGTTGGGTCTGGCTCAAATAGTTCCTTGATCGCAATGGTTACTTTAACTGTGATGGAAGGACGTAATTGATTCCCCAATGCAGTCCAAAACTCAGCAGTGCTTTGTACGCCATCTACTTGAGCAGTTACCATTGGTAAGGCTGGTTCTTGCCCAGCAAGTCGGGTATTTTCTAAAAAAGGTATTTCTGGAATAGTTGGATAAGCTGAGAATACTTGCAGCACTTGGCTGAGTAATCGGTGTTCTTGCAGGGGTAATTCTTCGCCACCAATGGGCCAAGCTGTGACTAAATAAGAACAGGCTATGCGCTTTGGAGGATTATGAATAATTGCCTTTCCATCGCGCCTCTCGATCGTTGGTTCATTATTACGTAATTCCAGGTGTTCCCGAATATCGTACAGAAATAAATTCACCGTCGTCTGTCCAGGACTAAACGTTTCTGAGGGACGCTCAAAGGAAATTTGAGCCTCCGCTAATTCTGGAAACCTCGACGATAGGCTGGTCTGTTCCAAAATTCTTCTCAACACTTGACTCAGATCGCTAATCATCCTAACTGACCGGGTTGGATTTACTGAGCAGCCACGTACCAGACTCTGAAAGCCTAGGGCGTGTTTGTCAACGTAATTATTATTAATTTTTCAGAGATTCTGTACAAGTCACGTTTTCTAGCTAGTCAAGTTTGACTAACTCATTTGAACTAATCGATTTGGACTAGCAAAATTTTGTGACTTGTTTGTGAAATCCAAAATTGATAAATTAACGCTATTCCTCTGCAGATAGGGAGATGGCTAGATGGGTAGATGGGCAAATAGAGAGATGGAGAGATGGGGAAATGAGGAGATAAAATTGATGGCTAGCCGTAATTTACATAATTGGGATAAAAACTGCTATTTTAATGGGAGTGACGTCTTGAAAATGCTGATAACTCCCCTTTTCAGCCAACTTGATTCCAAGCAATGGATCTGTGTACTGGATCCAGCCTTGGCGCTCTCCTATTATGGAGTCCACATAGCTCAGCAGCTAGGAGAAATAATCGAAATCTGGATAGCAAGAGAGCTTTGGCATATTCTTAACAATACTAAGTTTTATTTAGAACAACCAGAACTACTTATTCCCAAAAGCACTCTCAATAAAAAGGCATCTGAACAGGAGAGAGCAACCTTAGAGAGTGTGATTTGGTCACTTCAAGAGTGGAAACGATTACAAACTGAGCATGATTTGCTAGGACTCAATCTATTCTGGCTGGGAGATAGTCTCAGGGAGTCTTTACTGCCAAAAGGTACAACTATCAAGCTCTTGGCACGATGGGAATATTTAGCACGCTTATTAGATCGACGCATTAATCAGTCACAGGGGACCAATGATACTTTAATGGCGTCATTCCGGGATACTGTAGCCCTAAGTGCGAGTTTGGGTTCTGCTTTTATACTGAGCTATCAGAAACCTACAGATTTTAGTGATAATCGTCCTCCAGATATCTGCAAAGCTTTGGACAAATTGGGAATCTCTTGCGAACTGGTCAGTCCGCAGGATCGAATTGTGGCTTTGGAATCGGAGTACTTACGCCAGTTGATGATTTACACCGGACTGGCAAAACTTTTATGGGAAGGGCTTCATCTGTGTGTTATACATCTTGTGACACCAGCAGTTCCAGTATCTGACAGAATGTCTAAGCCCTCTTGGAGCGATAACTCTGCCTGTGATCCTGAAGACTTGGGGAATTGCCCAGAGTTGAAGGAGGATCTATGGATAAATACTAAAGCGTTCTGGTATAGTCTTTCTATTTGAGATGTAAACATAGAACGACACGCTTTCGGTAACATAAAACTACGGATAGGGTAACAGGAGTAAGGAATACAGCGTTTTTTTGATAATCAAAAATTACAATCTAGTTTTACAACTCATTTGTAAAGCCTAGAGAAACTATAAGTTTTTTAACAATTTAATTCCTTTTTGATTGATATTTAACAGAATAGAAGGGGGGGGGAAGACCATCCATGGATCTGATCTTCCTAAATCATTTGTGAATACTTATAGCAATCGGTGTAATGGTGTTGACAAATTCAAGCAACGAAGCTATGCAGCGAAGTCTTGGGGAGCTAAATCATTCCCTGGTCCGATGTTACCTATTCCCTACGCACAGCGCTATAGTTTTGCGTAAGCATTCAGCAGTCAGCAGTCAGCAGTCAGCCGTCAGCAGTCAGCAGTCAGCAGTCAGCCATCAGCAGTCAGCCGTAGCCCATAAACTGATAGCTGATAGCTGATAGCTGAAAACTGATAGCTGATAGCTGAAAACTGATAGCTGATAGCTGAAAACTGATAGCTGATAGCTGAAAACTGATAGCTGATAGCTGAAAACTGATAGCTGATAGCTGAATGCTTACTTTTATCCTTCCCCAGGTTCCGCTCATCAATCAAACAGGATGTCTATAGGTACTTGACATTTTTCTTATGAAAGAGAAACTTAATTTTCCTCTTTATCGTCAAGATATAGCTACTAAAGATATACAATCAGAGTTAGGAAATCAAGTGATTGGTAAGCTGTTTATCAATAATTCTTGTTTTTTAGTTTGTGAAACAAACCACGAATTTAAACCTAGTTTAGGGTCTAGCTCTAATTCACCCCCTCAAAGCAGTTGTCCTTTGAATGCAGTTGGTTATATGGAGGTAAATGGTAAATGTTATGCAATTACAGAATTCCAAGACAATACTACTTCCGTTACATCTCATCTTGCTAGTCTCTTAACAGAACGAGAGTTACAAATTGTTACTCTTGTTGCTTCAGGTCAGTCTAATAAGCTAATTGCTAAACAGCTTGAAATTAGTGAATGGACAGTTTCTGCTCATCTACGTCGGATCTTCCTGAAGCTGGATGTAGATAGTCGAGCCGCTATGGTTTATCAATGTGCTCCTTTGATTCAGCAATTAGAAATGAAGTCGCTATAGGCTGAGTAACTGCTATCAGCGGTCAGCGGTCAGCTTTCAGCTGTCAGCGGTCAGCTATCAGTGGTTAGCCGTCAGCTATTAGCTGATAGCTGAATGCTTATCCATTATTAGCCGTCAGCCGTCAGCCGTCAGCCGTCAGCTATTAGCTGATAGCTGAATGCTTATCCATAATCTTGTATGGCACTGGATGCGATCGCATCATCTTGTCGAGCACTCGATGCGATCGCATTATCTTGTCGGGCACTCGATGCGATCGCATTATCTTGTCGGGCACTCGATGCGATCGCATTATCTTGTCGGGCACTCGATGCGATCGCATTATCTTGTCGGGCACTCGATGCGATCGCGTAATAGTCCAGCACTGGATGCGATGCTCTGAGCCGCTACGCGAACGCATAATCTTGTATGGCATGGGATGCGATGCTCTGAGCCGCTACGCGAACGCATAATATTTCCGGGCACTGGATGCGATGCTCTGAGCCGCTACGCGAACGCATTTTATTCTAATGATGTAGACAGGCTTTTTAGTATTTTAACTCTGACCTACTCTAGGCTCCCTAATTTTAGCTAATCAGCTCCCTTTTTATATCAGTAAATTAAAAAATAATGTCAAAGTAAATTAAACATAAATGAGTCTATAAATGGCTATTTAGGCTATTTGTAAATAAATGTAAATAATTTTTATTACCCCTTGCATTTTTTCGAGGATTTATCTATACTATAGAAGGTACACACTGAAACTAATAACCGCGCTGGTGAAGGTTAACGGCTATTACCAGCGCGGCTTTTCTCCCAACCAAGTAGGAGTTACTTCCATAATGGCAGAAAAATCACGATCATTAATCCCAACGTTTCAGCAACCTACCGGAGCTAATGATGCTGGTTTGGTTAAGAG
>NZ_JAAHGN010000234.1:0-5103 GCF_010672485.1 Moorena sp. SIO2C4
CCCACTCGATCATTGAGCCCCCCTAGCCCCCCAATTTTGGGGGGAACAAAACTCTTAAAGTCCCCACTCGATCATTGAGCCCCCCTAGCCCCCCAATTTTGGGGGGAACAAAACTCTTAAAGTCCCCACTCGATCATTGAGCCCCCCTAGCCCCCCAATTTTGGGGGGAACAAAACTCTTAAAGTCCCCCCCGGTGCGCTTTCCAATGGGCGAGTAAATCGCCCTTGGGTCGCACCGCAAAGTTGGGGGATTTAGGGGGCTGGCCCAAAATCAGAGGATCGCGCATTCATACTTCAATTCAGCGAGTAGCAGGAAAACTACCACCCACAAAGTGAATATCACTAAAGGTTTCAATCCACAAACGAGCACCACAATCGAGTGGATTATCTGGGTTATAGACAATCTTACATGGACCAAGGATTTCCACTTCGTTGCCGTAGATATTGCTACCACTGCGTTTTACTGAAATCACTGGCTTGCGGTCTTGAGGGCTTTTCTTGATATTAGATCCTATGTGATTGCGATTAACATTAATCTTAGCTAGAGCGGGAGGACGACTAGTGCGCCATTTCCCCTTCGGTCCACGAGTACCTTTGGTAATTTGTGGCAAATGGTTGAACAGGGGAATAATCCAGAATTTCCCAGTTTTATAGGCACCCCGCACCCGACCCTTCTCTAGAAGTTGGCGCAATCGTCGAGAAGAAATTCCTAATAGAGATGCTGCTTCAGTAGTTCCAACGCACTTGTTCATGAGTGGGGTCTCTTTTAACTCTTCCTATAATACTAGTTTAATAGAAAAAATAAAAATTGGCCATGTGAGGGAGCAGGGAGCAGGTAATAGGTATAAAAGTGTGTTAAGCGTGGAAAGGGTGGGTAGCAAGTCAACTGCTGTGGTTTCCACTATTAGCGATTACGTCAATATCAGAATAGTTAGGAAATCAGGCAGAAAGAGAGTAGGGATTAAAGTGTGGTAAGTGTGGAGAGGGTGGGTGTCAAGTCAAGTGGTGTGGTTTGGAGTATTAGCGACTGCGTCAATATCGGAATAGTTAGAAAATGGGGAATCGGGAATGCGATCGCAAATAACCTAACTTTGGAGCGAGGGAACAGGGAATAGGGATGAAAGCAGCTAAAGTGTGGTAAGTGTGGAGAGGGTGGGGGTCAAGTTAAGTGGTGTGGTTTCGAGTATTAGCGACTGCGTCAATATCGGAATAGTTAGGAAATCGAGAATCGGGAATGCGATCGCAAATATCCTAACTTTGGAACAAGCGGAAGAGTCTAGCCTACAGTCAATCTTGTATGGGATCACATATAAATGCGCTCCCATTTTATTGTGTGACCTGCTCCTGACAATTGTTTGAATCCCTGAAGTAAAACTATTCCGGTAACTGTATTGATTAGTTGGAATTTTCTGTTCGCGAGCTGCTGCTGATATTGGAGATATCATGAATGCGTTCCATAGAGTGACCAAAGGTCAATCGCAGAAATGAGATTGGCAGGTTAGGGATTTTCACCGTCGGGGATGGATCGGATGAGGCGGGGTTCCGGATGGAGTGCGATCGCTTTAGCTTTTATAGCCAAAATCTAAAGCTATAGTGACAGTATATTTCCTAGTTTCTTTAATTGATTTTTTTAAAGATGCTTTGAGCTGCGTAAAACTTTCCGGTATTACTAAACTTGCTGCTACATTCAGGCTTGTTTCTACTTGACTAAACAAATTTATATTTTGTTTAAATTTTAAGTCTTTATTGAACTGGCGATTATTGATTATAAAGCTAATATCTGCGTCTTTTTCTAAAGAGTATTTCTTGACATATTCTTTAACAAGATCTAGATTAGGAGGTTCCTTTTTAAGCTCCATTTTAGCATGATTTTCTAATTCCTTTTTCTTGTCTCTAGAAATTTTTGCACTTAAATATAAATTATAAATAAGACCCAAAATCTTTGCTTTAACATTAGTCTCTTCTGCAAAATTCGTAACATCAGTAATCTTTAAATCAATACTTGTAGCACCTAAATAATTACAGATTGTTATATAGTGATACCACTTGGGAAGAACTACCTTATTTTCAACTTTATCTGCCAAAAAGTATTTCATCGGATCTTCAGAACTTTGAACAAGAATATTTCCATTATCAAGAATATTCTCATGATCTAGCTTTTTCAAAAAACTAATTGTTTCTGGATCTTGATAGTTTTCTATTAAGTTATCCATTAGCCAAGTTTGATCATTTGTTTGAATTGATTGGTAGAATTTATCATAGTTTTTATCATTCCTGATCTGTTCGATTTTATCGCCAGGTAAAACAATAATAACTCGCCGTTCGTTTGCGGAAGGAATTTTTTTTGGGTATGGTTCATATCCAACTGGCATTACCAATCTTCCTCGTTTAAAATAATCAATATACCATTGCTTATAGAAATAATACAACTTGGTAAAATGAGATTAGTTGTATTCAAAAATGAGCTGATTAACCAAGCAATAAATATTGGATTAAGTAAAAAAATAATAGATTGAATTATGGGAAATACAAATCTTTTCCATTTTGTTTGTAAGTATATACCAAGTAGTTGTTTTTTTATGGTGTTAAGCTGTAAATCATAAATTGTACGATCAAGGTTTTTTGAAAATTCTTCAACTCTATTAGAAATATAAAATAGCCAGTCTTGAACTGTATATCCATTTTTAAAAACAGGAATTTTTCCATAAATACCAATAATTGCAGGACGATTGGTAATATCAAATTCTTGAGTAACAGTTTCAATATAAAACTCAAAATTACTGTAAAAAAAATCAATCCTCTCTTTGTTAAATACTTTAAAGTTAGACAATTTTAATTTATCAATACGATTCATAACTAATTTACCTTCAGTATCAAATAGTTTAATTTCTCTTAAGTTTGTTACAAGTATACCAGGAGTATCTTTAACAAGTAAATCTGAAGTATCTTTTTGGTAGTTAGGTACAAAGTAGTAGAGTGATATCATATTGATTAACTGGTTTACATTAACTTCTGAAGTATATCTATGATTAATTGATTAGCCAATTTCCCTGAAACAAGACTACCCACAATCCAATCCGCGTTTTTGACAATTTGAGCATTATTGATAACTGTGTTTAGTCTATCTTTAAAATTTCTCAAATACGAATTGCTGAAGTCACTATCTGAGAAACTAGGTACTCCGCATTCTATTGGATTAACGTTCACCATATCTTTTCCTGGTAAAACACCAAAATAATTACCTACTATAATAAAATTATTTTTTTTTCCCCAATCATCAAAATGTTTAAAATCATGCTTAATAGCAGCTATATATCGTTGTTTTTTTGATTTATTAACAAAATTATCAAACTGATCAACCACCAAAATATATTCACTTCTGACAACATAAATAATATATTCTACTTTTTTAAAAACCTCTTTTTTAACATTATAGTTATTCCTGTCTCCAGCAATATCATCAATATAAGAAAAGGCAATTTTTTTGTTAGCTCTATTTTCTTTGATTACTACTCTTCGGTGTCGTTCACGTTTTGATGTAGGTTTGACATCTTTTACCAACTCACAATCTAGCATAAGTTTACGTAAAGTTGATTTACCACTATCATCAACACCAAGAATTCCAAGCTTTTTACCAAAAAACCAAGGTATAGTTCCATTGAAATAATTTAATTCTTCTGTATCCCATTCCCATTTCATAAGAGTAATTGAAGCTTCTTTAGTTTAATTTTATAACAATATTTTTTTATAAATGTTCATAACTGACATATCGCAATAAAATTTAATAAATTTTGTGAGCATGCCCGATGCCTGCTACTCAGTCATAGAGTAGAGGAGTTTTGCAATTATCCAATAGGAGCACTAGGGGAACGCTGGAACTGATGTGGGAATGCGATCACATGTAACCACTATAAGCACCTACACAAAATAAATTACCTACTCTGAATCTCTGTAACCCTTACATTGTAAGGCTTTGATTTTTGTAAAATGTGCAATTAATTTTGTGCACCTGCTTATAATAGTTTGAAACTAGTGGGGATGAGGGATTAAATGACAACTATATAGTTGGTTGCTTGAGATTTAGACTGATGTTATCTGTAGGAGCATAGGGGGTTGGTAGTGAGGGAAGAAATGGGCGGGGGAGAGTGAGGGTTTTTGCGATCGCAGCCGGTTTGTTTATATGCTTGAACCTAGGAATGTTACCAGGTAAAAATTCATATTCCTTATTACTGACATCAATGGCTTGCTCAAAATACACTCAATAACGAGTAAATTATATTATTACAGCCATCAAAAACTATTTATTAAACCATATTGGATATCATGCTGGAGGTATTTCTGGCGCAACTTATTACTCATGGCAAACTGATACCCCGAGTTTCTAGAGCAAATAAAACAGGCTAATCATCAATCTTCAACTGCTGGAACGCCCAATAATTAAATTGATAATTTTGAATAGTCACCAAGCCCTTAACCCCCTCAGCGAGTAGCAGGAAAACTACCACCCACAAAGTGAATATCACTAAAGGTTTCAATCCACAAACGAGCACCACAATCGAGTGGATTATCTGGGTTATAGACAATCTTACATGGACCAAGGATTTCCACTTCGTTGCCGTAGATATTGCTACCACTGCGTTTTACTGAAATCACTGGCTTGCGGTCTTGAGGGCTTTTCTTGATATTAGATCCTATGTGATTGCGATTAACATTAATCTTAGCTAGAGCGGGAGGACGACTAGTGCGCCATTTCCCCTTCGGTCCACGAGTACCTTTGGTAATTTGTGGCAAATGGTTGAACAGGGGAATAATCCAGAATTTCCCAGTTTTATAGGCACCCCGCACCCGACCCTTCTCTAGAAGTTGGCGCAATCGTCGAGAAGAAATTCCTAATAGAGATGCTGCTTCAGTAGTTCCAACGCACTTGTTCATGAGTGGGGTCTCTTTTAACTCTTCCTATAATACTAGTTTAATAGAAAAAATAAAAATTGGCCATGTGAGGGAGCAGGGAGCAGGTAATAGGTATAAAAGTGTGTTAAGCGTGGAAAGGGTGGGTAGCAAGTCAACTGCTGTGGTTTCCACTATTAGCGATTACGTCAATATC
>NZ_JAAHGN010000234.1:5203-8319 GCF_010672485.1 Moorena sp. SIO2C4
AAAAATAAAAATTGGCCATGTGAGGGAGCAGGGAGCAGGTAATAGGTATAAAAGTGTGTTAAGCGTGGAAAGGGTGGGTAGCAAGTCAACTGCTGTGGTTTCCACTATTAGCGATTACGTCAATATCGGAATAGTTAGGAAATTGGGAATCGGAAGCGGCTCTAAGGTCGCATCATACATAGTTATCTAACACATTAATTAATTTATTACACAGGATTTTTCCCCACTCCACTACTCCCTATTCCCTGCTCCCTGCTCCCTATTCCCTGTTCGTTACAAAATTTTTCAAAATATGTTATAATATAAGATTATTTATGCTATAATAAAATTACCGTGGGCGCTAAAACGTTCCACGGTAAGAGCCAGCCCCAGATTTTCCACCCTCTCAGGCTGGCTCTCGTCCCCCAGTTAAGGAGATAACTTAATATTATGACGTACTCTCAGCGCCTCTATCCATGGGCGGTAGTTCGGTTATTGCCCAAGATGCAACGAGTGGTTGTTGGTCGTTTCCGCAATCGCTCGGATGCGGAAGGTCACATGCAGGCTCTGAAACGGCTAATGCCTGATGATAAATTTATTATTGTATTTGATATTGGGCAGGATATAGAGGAAGACTCTGAGGAGATGGAGTAGGGAGCGATCAGCTTTCAGCAATCAGCTTTCAGCAATCAGCTTTCAGCAATCAGCTTTCAGCGATCAGCTTTCAGCAATCAGCTTTCAGCAATCAGCTTTCAGCAATCAGCTTTCAGCAATCAGCTTTCAGCAATCAGCTTTCAGCAATCAGCTTTCAGCAATCAGCTTTCAGCAATCAGCTTTCAGCAATCAGCTTTCAGCTTATGGGTTACATCACAGGCTGGAAGCCTATTCCACGCTACTTGAGGAGTTAGGTCACAGGCTGGAAGCCTATTCCACGCCACTTGAGGAGTTAGGTCACAGGCTGGAAGCCTATTCCATGCTATTTGAGGAGTTAGGTCACAGGCTGGAAGCCTGTGCCACAGCTGACCGCTGACGGCTGACCGCTGACGGCTGACCCCTCACTTACTACTCACGATAGTCTCCCAATTCTGAATCACTTGCTGCAAAGCTTCCGGGAGCTGATTACTACCAATATCGGCATAACGTGTAGTACCTGCATTGCTGCTCAGAGTAACACTGATATAATCAGCAGCACCAATAGGAGCAGGGTAACTGAGCTGATCAAACTGACTAAAGTCTACGTCTTTGTTGAGAAACTTCTTAAAGCCTTTGACATCTTGACGGGAAATGCGAGCAATCTCAGTGGGAGTGCTATTCCCATTTATCCTTATGTACTGCTGAATCACTTGTCCATTGTTGAGCAGACGGGTTTCAACTGTTTGACCAAAGAAACCACCACTTGCGATCGCACGAAATACGGTATTCTTCTCTAGGGCTGGTGGTAATTCACTGCTGGGAATCGGTACTGCTGCCAGTAGGTCTTGATTGTCTACTGATTCAACCTGAGCGCTTGCGGTAGAGTTACCTGATGGTAAGAACTTCATTTGACCAGCTTGGCTAGTTACTGCACTAAAGGATACAATCCCGGTTAATGCACAGGCAGCAATAATATAAGAAGATGGAGTGATTGCACGCAAGTTTTTCATCTGATTCCCTTGATTAGTTGAAGGTGTACCCATAGGCCAAGGTAGAGAACTTACCAGCAGTATCAAGACCAATTGCTGGTGTTTGCCTCTTTACTTAAGACTATTGACTTTTGGGAGATTTGTTTTGTTTCGTGCTGACTACCGAACTATCGGTAGGGAAATCACTCCGTCAGCTTATGCGCTACGCGCACGCTACTTGAGGTGCTAAGCACCTACACAGAATTAATTGCCTACTCTAAATCTCTGTGACCCTTACCCTGCAAGGCTTTGAATTTTAAAAAATGTGCAATTAATTTTGTGTGCCTGCTTATCAGCTATAGCATTTTCATTTGAGATGTAAACTGAAAGGCCGTGAGCCACGCTTCGCGATGCTCCTTTCTTTGGAGCCGCTAAAAGCGATCAGGTCTTCTTGTATTTTAAGAAAAAACTCTGGAGCTCTTGCCTATTGCCTCTTGACTTTTTCGATAATTTATGAATTGACAAATAGATAGTTTGAAAACGCTATATAGTATTTTCATTTGAGATGTAAACTGAGAAAGTATTTTTTTTAATTTACTATAAAGATATGGTTCTATTGCTACTATTACCTCTTGACTTTTTCCATGATTTATGAATTGACAAATAGTTTGAAAGCGCTATAGGTTATGAGTACTAATTTTAAGTGACCTTAAATAGCAATGTCCTTGATTTTTTTAAAATATTAAGTTTTGTTAATTTAGTCGAGATTGTTGGCAATAATGCTATAGTTGTTATATTAGGTCTTTTGACAGGTAAGCTGATCTTTCATAACCTTCTATTAAGGAGATAATAATGCGTATAGTGATCATGTTGGTTGCTTCAATATTCCTGCTCTTCGCCAATGTTAGCGCGGCGGAGGCTTCTGTCTCAAACCCAGGAAGTCTCGAGGGTGAGTGGATAGGAACTTGGACTAGTTTGAATGCTACCACCTATAACGGTGTGATCGAGATGTATATAAATCAAGAGGGGGATAACGTATTCGGTACCTCAGTGGTGGGCAACACAAAATGTTCTCCTGAACGACTTTTCAAAGGTACATTGTCAGGCAAGTTTAACAACTTTATTGAATTGGAAATATCTCCTGAGGGAAAGCCGGACACCACAATAGCTAAAAATTGGGGGGCGATAACCAGGGACCGCAATGCTATCAGTGTGGTCTACAACTTCAACACTTCTGAGTCCAAGTGTGAAGGGGATGTCGGCACAATGTTCATCTCTAAGGTTCAGGAGTATTCCAAGATTCAGGGCATCACAAAGAAATAACTCAGGACTTACACTAAGACATCTTTAAGGAATGAAGAATTAAGAATTAAGAATTAAGAATTGGAAGTTTTTTGCATTCTGCATTCTGCATTATGCATTCTTCATTCTTCACCCAGTAAGGCGCGGAATGCTCCTTGTCACCCCGTCAGGTCAAAATGTCACCTCCCTTATCAGCAATCATCATTGTTGCTGCTGCTGTGTTTGCAGTTATCG
>NZ_JAAHGN010000235.1:0-8318 GCF_010672485.1 Moorena sp. SIO2C4
GGTGCGTTAGGGGGGGCTCATTTTCCGCTTCGTAGCTAGGGTTATGTTGCTGCCCGTAACGCACCACTGTGTCAAACAGCAAAAATGAGATGCACCCCAAGATGCCTGTTCTACTCATTGATCACAGCCAAGATGCCTGTTCTACTCATTGATCACAGGCAAGATGCCTGTTCTACTCATTGATCACAGGCAAGATGCCTGTTCTACCAACAGGGCTGTGAGGAAAATATTGATAACGTAAGCATTCAGCGGTCAGCGGTCAGCGATCGCTGATCGCTGATCATGGTTACAAGGTCTTTGCCACAGGAGCAGATGGGCTACAATGGGCGATATTGTTTGTGAGTACTGCCGGAACAGGAGCTGTTCGTCATCACGATGGACCAGCCCATTCCGTGTTGATGTTAGCCTGTGATTTATCAGACCCAAGTGTAAGCTTTGATTCAACTTGGTGGAAACCGATTGGAATGCGGGGAAGCGTAAGTTATCGCGTACAATTCGATCACACCTTTATTCCTAAAGAAAATCTGATTGGCTATCCAGGGCAATACTTGCTTGAAGAGTGGCAAACTCGCTTTACTCCTCAGTATGGAGCGGCATTTTTGGGAGCAGCAGAAGGGGCTTATGGTTATGCCCACGCTCATATCAAAAAGCAAGGCAGAGAACAGGATGCTTATGTGCAGCATCGGATTGCTAAATCAATGATGAATATTGAAACTATGGACTTGTGGCTGCGAAAAGTGGCTTTGTTGTGGGAAGCAGGTCAACACCAGCAGGCCAAAGAAGCTGGTAACCGCTTTCGTTATTTGTCAGAAAAATTGGCACTGGAGACCTTGGAACACTGTACTCGGATGTGTGGCGCTCGTGCTATGATTCAACCGAGTCCTTTGGAACGGATTTATCGCGATTTATCCTTCTATACTCTCCATGATAATTGCGATCGCGTTTTGGCCTCCATTGGTCAGGAAATACTGGGGCAAGAAAGCGATCGGGCGTTTTTTAATTCTTCACGGAAGTAAGCATATGCGCTACGCGCACGCTGCGCGAACAGCTATCAGCTATCAGCTATCCTAAATCATTTGTAAAATCACTGGAATTATTAAAAAGTAGCTCCTTCTCCTCCTGGGAGGGATTAGGGCGTGTTTTCAAAGTTTTCCGCAAGATTATGATCCCCCCCAGCCCCCCTTAAAAAAGGGGGGAGCCATACTCAAAGTCCCCCTTTTTTAAGGGAAACGGGGGATCTCCGAGTTTGAAGACACGCCCTAGGGGTGGGTGCCTTCTGCTTCCTGCCTTAAAGCAGCCCATTTGTTTCACGAATCAAATAGGATTGCTATATCAGCTTATGGGCTATCGACAAACTAAGGGAACAGCTTTTGAATCAAACAGGTAAGCATTGGTTTAATCTCTGTTACGGAAAGCTGACGGCTGACAGCACCTCAAGTAGCGTGAGCTTTTAGCTGACGGCTGAATGCTTACCTTGAGATACTTCACCCCGATATCTTTTCCATCTCCCTAACCAGGGGTAAAATTTCCTTACCAAAGTAGGTCATTGTTTCCAGTTCAGGCCAAGCAGAGAAAATGAACTGAGAGCAGAAAGTGTATTGATTTGCTGAACGAACAAAGTGGGCGAGAGCAGTCCAAGATATTTTTATAACCATTAACTAACAACTTACCTTAGTATGACTCAATCTTCGCTCCCTCAAAGCCAAAACAGTACTCAAGATACCCCGGGACAAGAACAAAAAAGTCGTCAACTAGACTTTCTAGCCAAGGACACTCTTATCGCTCTGACTATACAAGCCTTTGGGTTAGTTCTCACATACGCGGTTCAGGTCTGCTTGGCTCGATGGATGGGCAAAACGGAGTACGGCATCTACGAATATGTTATCTCCTGGTCAATGCTCTTAGGGATTCCAGCAGCTTTAGGATTGCCGAGGACTGTGTTGCGCTTACTTTCAGAATACCGTGTGAAAGAAGACTGGGGACATTTACGGGGCCTCGTGCGTGGGAGCTGGCTATTAACATTATTGGTTGGTGTCTTATTAAGCCTAGGTGCTGCGGGTGTTATCTGGGTGCTGAATTCTTTTCACAACTTTAGCTATGCAACACCATTGCTGATTGGACTGGCGCTAGTACCACTCCAAGCTTTGACAGTTTTGCAGTTAGAAACAACTAGAGCAATGGGTGACATTACATTAGCTTATGCTCCATCTAGAATTATCTGGCCGATCTGGGTTCTTTGCGGTGGGTTTCTTTTGTTTGACGCGAACCATTCTCTAGACAGTTTGCCGATGATTGAGGTTGCAGAACTACTGCTGTCGGCTGTTCTGCTGTTTCAGTTGTGGTTGCTTTGGGAAAAGATTGATAGAGAGATTGAACCTGTTACCCCAGTTTATTCCTATCAGCAGTGGTTGGGGATTGCCCGGATTTTGCTACTCCAACAGTCGTTTGGCGTTATTTTAAACCGTACAGATATTCTCATGGTTGGTTCTATTATCGGGCCAAGTGAAGCTGGCATATATAATGCGGCTCTGAAAACTTCCATGTGGGTGTGTTTCACTTTACAGGTTGTGAATATGGTAGTAGCGCCCTTATTTGCAAGCCTCTACGCTCAAAAAGATATGCAAGGTTTGCAGAAGGTAGTTTCCAGAGTAACCCTCTGGATTTTTGTGCCTTCGATTGTTATCGCCCTAAGTTTAATTGTCTTTTCCAAACCAGTGCTGAGTATTTTTGGTTCCGGCTTTACTGCTGCGAGTTGGTCTCTAAAAATTCTCATTGTTGGGCAGTTGGTTAGTGCATTGTGTGGCTCTGTGGCTAATTTAATGGTAATGACGGGACACCAGAACAAATCGGTTATCGTTGTTGGCTGTACTGTTTTGCTCAATATAGTCTCAAACGCGATCGCTATTCCGATGTTTGGGATAATTGGAGCTGCGATTACAACAAGTTTGACCGTGATCGTGTCTAATGTTTGGTATAGTATCCTTGTGGTCAAGTATGTTGGGGTACGCCCTTCTGTCTTTTACAGTCTCTTCAACCTCTTTAACTCAGATCTTGCAGCGAAAAAAAGTTGATGAAATAACTAAAAGTTAGTCTTCATCGTTTTTGGAAAAAAACTCGATTCGGTGTCTATCGGCTGCTCGTTCTTTCCTTTATTTCTTACCTATTGGCTTATTGGGCTTATTTAGATTCAGGTGTTCCTATAGGAATAACCTTTGAGAAAGTCAAATCGCTCTATTTCTTTTTTGACTAGATCGATTGCTTTTGTATTCCATTGCACTTTTGCACGAGTTCCCTGGGGCGATTTATACAAAATACTAACGCAGTCCTTGAGATAATCTGGCTCTGCTTGTTGACCTAAAAAATTGCATAGCTCTCTAAGGGCTACTTCAGGATTGCCGAGCATCCATTCATGCCGAAGATGGAAAAATTTGTTGTCCCCTATTTTTTCTCGAACCTTATTTACAGTGTTGCACCTAGCAAAGTATAACTCTATACATCCGTCTAAATCTATACTTAACCTCTTACTATCTCTGATAAATATAGTACTAATATTATCATAAGGATTTCTGATTACATGAATAAAATAAATGGGTTGACTAATAGTTTGTTGTAAAGTTGACAAAAGAGAAAAATTAGCCATCAACTCCCTGGAAGTTCCTCCTCCCTTCTTATCACCAATGACTTTCAAAGTTTCAAATTTTCCCTGCCACTGATTGGGGACATCATAGGTATAATCATTTTGTATGCGGCTTTCTTTAGCATAGTTTTGAGAGTTATTTAGTAATAAGTGATAAATTTCTGCTTGTTTATATTCTTGTTTGATATAGTGTAGGACATTCAATTCATGAGCAATAATCATGTTGGGATGAGCGTCGAGCAAGGAACCTACTAAACTATGTCCGCTTCTAGGATAGCCGATAAACATACAAAATTTTTCTAGATCTTGAAAGGCTTTTTCATATCCATCCTTTTTGGCTAAATATTCCGGAGTGAGCTGATTTTGCTTTTTATTTTGGCTATTTATAGACATAACTTTATATGCTATTGTTAAAGGTTTCCTGTTAAGATTATAACAATTTTCAATTGGGTTAAATACAAAGCTCTGGGTTTTAGGGAGGAGGGTAAACGCATCTTATTTTAAAATCCCTACTGGATCTGAGATTCATAGGATAAATATTTATACTTAGTGATTTTGAAATCTATTCTAAGTAAGGATTCTATAATTTAGGGTTCTTCAGTACCTACTATGCGCTCATGTCAAGTTAAAAAACTCAGAAAGCTTACTGTACAAGGGAAATGAGGCTATTTAACTAACAAAATTTTTTAAATACGGTTTTTTTTTCACTGCTCCCTGCTCCCTGCTCCCTGCTCCCTTTGCCAAACTGTTTATTTAGCATAACAAGTACGGAAGAGCCTAATTTAGATGGGTTTGCCCTGAAAATCCTCGCTTTTGATTTAAGTTTACCAATTGTCATCTTCTACGTAGCCAAATTGCACTAGGTATTTTTGAGCTTTTTCCTTAAATATTCTTTTTTCTTCCTCAGTCATTTCAGTTTTCCATCTACCTCGACCATCAAATAAAGGTTGATTAATTTGCCAATTTCTGAGATTTTTGTGGTCTTGAATATTTTGAATTTCCTCTGGTTTAATAATTTCAGAACTATACCAGTGTTTGGGGGTTTCATGAAATTTCAAAACTTCCTTTCTATAATTTTCCCCTAAAAACTTAAAAAGTTTTTCTAAAGTAGTGTCCGGCTCGGCAACTAAATTTTCATATTTCACAACCATAACTCTAGGATTATTCCAGTAAGGTAGCCCAGCCAAATTATCATATACCCATTTCTCGATCTTATCTACATAAGTTGGAAACGCTTTTCTATTTTTTAAAGAACAAACAACATCTCTGCCATCTCTCAACATGATAATAAATTGGCTATTGGGACGGTATAGAGAAAGCTTTTTGATATAAAAAATATGTGAAGGACTTTTTTCCACCCAACGCTTTTTGCCAGCATTTATACATTCTCCATCCCACTGGTACATTGTTTCTTTGTGCTTAAGCTCATTTTTCAATAACAATCTACTTTCATAGGGAATAGAATAAAGGTTAGGGTGATTACCAAGAATGGTAAGCATGAGCGAAGTGCCGCTATGTCCACAACCGACAATAAAAATAGGGTTATTAATTTTAATCTGATCAGGCTCGTCAGGTTGAACATCTAAGGCATTATGGTAATTTTGTACTTCTTCTGGATTTAATTTAAGGGCATGGCGGTAATAACGAGTAGCTTCATATCCGCCTCCTGGTTGTTCTTTGTGGGCTATAGCTTCTCCTAGATTTTGGTGGTACCAAGCTGAATTGGGAGCAAGGGCGATCGCTTCTCGAAAACAGGCGATCGCTTCATCAAATTGATATTTTTTTAAGTAGACTTCTCCTAGCTTATTGTGCAATTCAGCAATGCCTGGGTTAAGCTTTATAGCTTTTTGATATGAGATAATAGCTTTATCCAAACTGTTTTGTTTTACTAAAGCTTCTCCTAATAACAAAATTTGAGTTATTTTGGATTGAGTAGGTTGATGTTCGCTCATGCTATTAAAATATCGGTTCAAAATTTTTTATTTAACCTAAATCTAAGTTAGGCTCTGTAAAAACGATTCTTTGCACCTTTGTGCCCTTGGGTGATACTTATTGATACTTTCAATTAGCAACGCCCAATATTCCTAGTGTTCTTACCAGTTCATATCCTTTTCGTAGCCAGTTTTTATAAGCAGATCGCCAAAGTGCTGCTTAAATTTTTCCTTAACCCGATCGGAAAAATGTTCTCTCCATTGTCCAGGAACCGCTTTTCTTTGATGGGATGTAACATCTTCTTGACCTCGCTTACGCCCTCCTGTCATTGATTCAAAGGAGTTCTGTCTAATGATTTCATGCAAATGTTGACGATCTATATTAATTTGGCAATGATCGATTATCTGCTCAAAAACTTTATATTCATCGGCTAGTAAATCCTCATATTTGAATAAGGCTTCATCGTTGAGCCACGACAACTGAAGATTGTGATAATCCAAACGGTTGACTATTGTATCCATCAAGTGAAGCAAGCCTTCTTCCTTACTAAGGGTATTTAATGTCTTTCGCAATTTAGATATATTGTCTGTCACTAGAGTATGGCTAATTTTAAAACTAAAATAACCGGAAACAATTGTGTCTCGAAGATCGCGAATAATTATAAATTTTATGTAAGGCTGTTGTCGCTTCTGAAAATTGTACCAATTTGTAATATAACTATTAGGATAGTGTAGTAACGGCTTGCCCTGTAAATGTTTGTTATGCCAAAAATTACCCAAAAGATTAGAGCCAAGCAGCGCTTCAAAGTCTGGTTTCGACAAATTAACAGCAGGGTAAACACCACCTAATTTAATTGGGGATTTTATATAGTAGTAAACCCGAGGTATTTTTGATACAAACCTATCTGGGGAACAACACTTTAGTACGGCTGTGACCCATCGCGATCCTGCTTTGTGATGAGTGATGTGAAATATTGTTGGCTGATTGTTCATTTTTTTTTCCATCCATGCAAAATTATGAAATCAAACAGGTGCTAATGTAATATCTGATTAAATGTCTTTTGGTATTTTCAGGCAGTTTACCCCGACAATGTAACAGGCGATGATTATTAATAAAAAGACTTTCTTTCGCTGCCAGTCTAATTTTTATCAGTTCCGTTCTTTGCTTGTGTACAACGTATTCAGAAAATTTTTCTAGCAATTTAGTCTGTTCGCCTTTATGAGGATTCGATAAATTCCAAGGAACGTAAAACACCTGATAGGTTGAATTTTTCTGGGAAATCAGCGGTTGATAAACAACTTCTTCTTCATTAGTATTGGAGTTCCTAATCATATACTGGACGCTAACTCCGCTTAAAACTGAAAGCTCAGCAGGAGTAAAATAATCTTTTATGTCTCTTGTGTCTAGCAGCAGGGTTGCACCATCGACTTCATCTTGTTCTACACAATACCATCCAATCAGATCGCTGGCTGGAGTATCTGTATGAAAAGCTAATGCCTCCGGTAGATAGACACTGGGGCGATTTGTATTATACTTTCGCTTCATTTGTTGCAGTTGGTTTAATTTAGCATCTACAACAAGATCGGTGCGTCCTATAATTTTTCCCAATAAATGCAAGAGCACTTCATAATCATTCTGGGACAGTGGCTGCTTAATGTGTACGAATCCATCAATTTTAATGATTTTCAAAATCTCGGCGCTTAAAGCGTTAATATCCATTGTCTCATTATGTCCATCAATAATGGTTTTGAATTCTGGAAATTTTTCAGTTTTATTCATATTACTCGTGATTATCTTTTTGGGTTGTTTCAAACTCGGAAAGATACAGACGTTCAATAGAGCCGATCATCTGCTTTAAATCGAACATATCACGAACGCTTTGACCTCCGTTGTAAATTAGCGATTCCTTTAGAGAATTGTTTTCCAGAATAGTTTTTATCCCCTCGTAGATTTGATTGCTGTTTTCATAATCCACCAAGTAAGCATGTTTATTATGAACTATGAATTCATCCACAACGCCTGAGCGCGTGAAAATAGAAGGAATTCCTGCTGCTAGGGCTTCTACATACACTTGTCCAAAGGCTTCCATATTTGGAGCAATTGGAACATGAACAAATACATCGAAAAGCTTATACAAGGCGAACATATCATATTCAAACGGAATCTCCACATATCTGTTAGTAGGTATTGATTGGAGTTGTTTCTGGATCTCTTCTCGGTAGTTTCCTCGAGCATTTGACAGTACAAGAAAGGCAGAAGGATAATCTTCTAGCAATCTACGAAAAGCTGGTACTATATAATGGACACCCTTCCAAGCTACATATCTTGATGCCACACCGACTACTGGAGCAACATTTTTGATATTATATTTTTCTTTGATATTTTGCACGTTTTCTTCGGAGACCTTGGCAAAAGCTTCAAAATCAAAACCAGGATGTATAACGACTACCTTGCTTGGGGTGACTCCATCATAGGAAATCACTATGTCCTTGACATTCTCGCTGGTCATTGTGATTTTTGAAGAAAGAAAATTGTTAAAATGGTCGTAAACTTGACCCCAAGGAACACGTTGCGGCCAAGGGAATGGACCTGCATGAGTTCTACTTTGTATACGTGTTGGCACCCCTGCTAAATAGGCAGCAGTCAAGCCGACTAGGGAGCCATCTACAGCATATGTATGTACGATATCAGTCTTATTCTGGCGACAATAACGGTAGCTCTTCCAGATAGCCCAAAACAGGTTAAGGCA